>CAYXAC010000018.1:2612-12521 GCA_964463025.1 uncultured Ruminococcus sp. | reverse complement strand
ACGGCAAGGCATACTCGGTAATGCGCACGGGCGACACCGAAGCAACCGACGCAATTCTCACCGAGAACGGCATTGAGCTTCTTGTTGAGGAGAAATTGCACTGATCATAATTCGGAATTCGGAATTCGAAATTTGGAATTAAGACTACAAACATATAATAACCGTTATGCGCCCTGATTTTTCGGGGCGCTTTCTTTATCAAGAAAAGAATTTTCAGCCTGTTGGCTGTCGCCCGAAGGGCTTTTCTGAACGAACGTGAATTTCTATTTATATTTCTATTTATATTTTTCTTTTTGGTTTTTCTTCTTTCTTCTTCTTTTTTCTTCTCCCCCTAAAGTCCCCCTCTTCCTTTTTCCTCCTCCTTCTGAATCGGCTGATACTCACCGCCCGCCACCCTTATTTGCGCCAGCTCTCCACGGAATTTGGTCGGCAGATAACCATCGCGCAAGACACTGTTGTGATGCAGCCAATGAATTATCACGCACACACCCGACCTGAACTCGTGCACGAAGCCGCATTCCTTCAGCTCATCGTAGTTTTTTTCGCTTACGTTCGCCATAGCGACAACCCTCTCAGGATTGCCCACGAAGCCGTCGTCGTCTGCCTCGAAAATCAAATATTGATACAGCTTTTGCGCCGCGTCGGACATACGAACGAAGTCGAATCGGTATATAATTTGCTTGTTGAACATTCTACGGTTGGACATTTTTTTGCTCCTCTCTTTCGTTTCTGACTCCATTGTATCACAGAATTTTTCGGCTGTAAGTATGATTTGGGGTAAAAAACAAGGCGGAATCGCCCCTTGTTTTTATGCAATATGACGAAAGAAATCCCCCTTTTTCCCCAACTACTTGATTTATATAAGAATATGTGGTAAAATAATTAGGTTAGGCAAACCAAAGTTTTGGAGATGTTTGTATGATTAAGACGGTTTTTCTCGACCTTGACGACACAATTCTCGACTTCCAGAAGGGCGAGAGGCGTGCGATATGGCAGACGCTTGCCGAAATCGGCATTGAGCCGAGCATTGAAATAATTGAAAAGTATATGGAGATAAACATCTCCTGCTGGCGTGCGCTCGAACGAGGCGAGATAACTCGAAACGAGGTGCTTTGGGGGCGGTTTGACAGGCTCTTTTCGGAGCTTTCCTTCACGGGTGACTCGAAGGCAACGCAGAGGCTCTATCAGTCGCTGCTCGCAAGAGAGCACGACTTCCTCGAGGGTGGCAAAGAGCTGCTCGACGAGTTCCGTAAAAGCGGAAAATACTCGCTTTATATGGCGACCAACGGCATTCCCGAGGTGCAGAAGCCGCGAATTGCCGACTCGGGCGTGGGTGAGTATTTCGAGGGCATCTTCATTTCCGAGGAGATTGGCTGCGCGAAGCCGCAGAAGGAGTTCTTCGACAGGTGCTTCGCGAGAATCGAGGGCTTTGACAGGAGCGAGTGCATCATCGTGGGTGACAGCCTCTCGTCAGACATTCAGGGCGGCATAAACGCAGGCATTCTCACCTGCCACTTTAACCCGAGAAATTACGAATATAATAAAATTATTCCCGACTACAAAATCAATAAGCTCTCAGAGCTTATACCGCTTTTAGATACTATAAAGTAAAGGAAAAATATGTACTACGGATATAAAATTAGTGACGAAACTGCCGATTTAGCAAGGCGCGCAGAGGCAGATTGTAAAGAAATATTTGCAAAAATCGAGGAAAACTGTCTTATTTGCTCTGCAAAGGTGCTCTCGGCATTCCAGGAATGCAAGGTGTCTACCGCAGACTTTATCGAGGTGACGGGCTACGGCTTCACCGACTCGGGCAGAGATAAGCTCGAGGAAATTTACGCTCGCGTTTTCGGTGCGGAGGACGCACTTGTAAGACCCCAGCTTATGTCGGGCACTCACGCTCTGGCGGTGACGCTTGGCGGCTTATGCAAGCCCGGTGACACCCTGCTCTACGTTTCGGGCACGCCCTACGATACGCTGCAGACGGTTATCGGCACGGCGGGCGGCAGCCGCAACTCGCTTATGGCTTACGGCGTGAAGTACGAGGAAATCGACCTCCAAAATGGAAAATTTGATATAGAGGCCATCAAGGCAAGGCTAGAGAAGTCCTTCGTCAAGGTGGCGGCAATACAGCGCAGCCGCGGCTACGCGCAGAGAAAGAGCCTGACTATTGCCGAGATCGAGGAGGCTGTCAAGGCTATCAAGGAGGTGTCGCCCGACACCGTAATTATGGTCGACAACTGCTACGGTGAGTTCACCGAGGACCGCGAGCCTACCGACGTCGGCGCTGACGTTTTCGTCGGCTCGATGATGAAGAATCTCGGTGCGGGCTTTGCCGTCAGCGGCGCATACTGCGTGGGCAAAAAGACGGTTATCGAGGATATTGCCGAGAGGCTGACCGCGCCCTGCATCGGCAAGGAGCTTGGCGCGAACTTCAACCAGCTTGCCTCGTTCTATAAGGGCTTCTTTATGGCGCCTGCCTGCGTTGCCTCGACGCTCAAGTCGATGGTGTTCGCGGCGAGAATGCTAGAGCTTGCAGGCTTTGACGAGGTCGACCCGAAATATGACGAGAAACGCACCGACATCGTGCAGACGGTGAATCTGCACTCGGCAGATAAGCTCATAAAGTTCTGCAAGGGCATACAGATGGGCTCGCCCGTAGAAGCATACTGCATTCCCGAGCCGGGCGATATGCCGGGCTACCCTCACCCCGAGATTATGGCGGCAGGTACCTTCATTACGGGCGCGACCAACGAGCTTTCCTGCGACGGCCCGATCGTCGAGCCGTATACCGCCTATATGCAGGGCGGCCTGACCTACGACTACGGCAAGCTCGGCATTATGAAGGCGATTGACGAGATGATGAAGTAAATTCGGAATTCGAAATTCGAAATGAACAACTCCGTAGGGGACGGCGCCCTCTACGGAATATGCGTTCAAATTCGCTGTGCCGTCACCTGCGATTGCGCTCAGGAAAACTATTCACCGCGCGGATTATATCTGCGCGGTGTTTTTTTGCGCCCTAGTCGTAAAAAAATATTTAATATTCCAAAAACGAATTGACACGGACAAGGTCCGATGATATAATTGTCTTGTAGCAAAAGCTATAAATAAAGAAAGGGAGGTTGAACGTATGAACAATAGAATATTCAGACGGCTATTTGCAGTTGTTTGCATTTTACTGGTGCTCGTTTATGCCTCTGCATTGCTGTTATCTCACTCTCACGAAGGTGGAGCTGAGAATTGTGCAGCTTGTGCGCTTATCAAATCATCAAGCGGAATTGTAGCGGCGGTGGGACTTTGCTTTATCCTTTCTCTTGGAAATAGCACAGCTTACCGTAATTTTGACCTATTCCGCAACGCGCTTATACTGCACGACAGTGCGCCGGTCTGGCTAAAAGTAAAGCTTTCGGATTAAATTTTGCCTTTTTCAGGAGCGAAATTTAATAACGAAAGGAAAAAATAATGATAGAAATTAAAAATCTCGGCAAGCAGTTTCAGAACGAAACCGAAATTGAATACCGAGATATGATCTTTGAAAATGGAAAGTCTTATATGCTGCTTGGAGCATCAGGCTGCGGAAAATCGACTTTGCTTAATATGATAGCGGGCATTCTTTCGCCCAGCGACGGTGAAATTCTGATCGATGGTGTGAATATGAGCGCCGCCTCGCAAAAGGAGAAGGATAAATTCAGAATCGAAAAAATCGGCTATATCTTCCAGGATTTCAAGCTGATTGACGATATGACCGTTGCCGACAATATCGCTATTTTGCGCCTTGAGGGCATTGATATCTCCGGTATGGACAACCTTCTTGCCTCTCTTGACATTCTCAAGAAAAAGAATGCAAAAATAAAGCATCTCTCGGGCGGACAAAAGCAGAGAGTAGCTATCGCAAGAGCGCTCGTAAAGAATCCCGACATAATCCTTGCCGACGAGCCTACGGGCAACCTCAACTTCGCTATTGGCGAAAAGGTGATTCGGGAGCTCTGCACAATTGCAAGGGGTAAGACGCTGATTGCCGTGACTCACGACGACAGACTCGCAAAGTACTTTGACGAGGTTGTGGATATGAACGAGGTCACTAACGGAATGCGTGACGTGGTAAGCGAAAGTGAGGGCGAGATATGTTAAAATTTGCTCTCAAAAACATGGCTATCAAGAAGGTGCAGATCGTCTTGATCGTGCTTTCAATCGTAATTTCCGCAGGCATTGGAGTCCTCGCCTTTAACGTGGCAACGCAGGTTGACGAGGGCATCACCACGGGCGCAGGATACTATTCGGTTATAGTCGGCCCTGCGGGAAGCAACACGCAGCTTGCGATGAACTCTATGTACTTCACCGATTCTCCCGTCGGAACTATTCCCTACTCGGTCGTTGGCTCTCTGCAGCAGGATTCGCGCGTTACGAGCGCTATTCCCTTTGCTATGGCGGATAACTACAACGGCTACGGAGTAGTTGGCACGACTCCCGATTATCTGAAGGGTAAGGAAATCGCAGATGGCGAAATGTTCAGCCCCGGCGAAAGCATGCAGGCGGTGATCGGTTCTAATATTGCTAAATACAACGAGCTGAAAATCGGTGACGTCATTTACACCAGCCACTCGGTAGGCAGCACGGATAAGCACGCACAGGGCATCACCGTTGTGGGCATTCTGGCGGAAAGCCACTCCTCGTTTGACAACGTGGTATTCACCCAGATAAAAACGCTCTGGGATATGCACGATCACGAAGATGAGGAACACGAGGAAGATGAGCACGAGCATCATCACGGAACGGTTTGTGCCATTCTGATAAACACGAAAAATCCCGGCTACGCTATGCAGCTTGTGGGTGAGTACGACGGCAAAATTGTAACTACCGAGGACGGTGACAGCTACACGCTGCAGGCAATCGAGCCGATGAGTGTGGTGCGCGACGTGCTTAACGATGCAGATGACACGAAGTATATCGTGTTCGTGCTTTGCGCGGTTATTCTCGTGATGAATATAATGATAATTTCGATTATCACCCTGCTTAATATGTATCACTCGGCAAAGGAGATTTCGCTCATGCGCCTTATCGGCGTCAGTATGAAGAAAATAAATCTTCTTTATATCATTCAGAACAGCTTAATGGGACTTGTATCGGTGCTGCTCGCGTTTGGTGTATCCAGACTATGCATGCTGCTGATGAACGATTACGTCGAATCTATGGGCGTTGTGCTGAATATGTCAAAGGTATATCCTGCCGAGTTTATTATCCTGCTTGCAGTATTTATGATTAGCGTTTTGCCAACGGTTATATGGACATTCGCTATGTCAAGAAAGGACAGTATTTCGGATTAAACATATGAAAATGCAAACTAAACTTTCCAAAATCACCGTTTTTTCATTGGTTTTAATAATGATATTTTCTTTGACCTGCTCTTGCGGGAAAAAGAACGAGGATAATTCCGACGCTATCAAGCTGAGCTTCAAGTCCTCGGCAAGCTACGATTATCTGAAGAGCATCGACGGACAGAAGGTCACGATAAGCGGCTATATGGCAACAAGCTCGCCGGTTGACGGCTCCTTTATGTTCCTTATGAATCTGCCGTACCAAAGCTGTCCATTCTGTGTTCCCAATACCTCGCAGCTCTCCAACACTATGGAAATTTATCCTAAAAAGAACGAGAGCTTCGCCTACACGAGCCAGGCTATCAAGGTCGTAGGCAGGCTCGAGGTTGCACAGAGCGAGAACAAGCCGTTTACCGATATGTACGGCTACGAGTTCAACTTCAAAATAGTTGACGCGACCTACACGGTTATCAGGGCTGAGGATCTCTCGAAGGATATGGCACTGTGGCAAAAAATTGCGGAAGCCGACATCGTAAGCGATATTTATAAGATGTACGACTACGTCAATTTCCTTTGTGCTTGGAACACCTATTACGTGAACAGCTATACCGATGCGGACGGTACTCTTGTACCGGGCTATTACGTATGGCCGAGCGATGCGAAGAATTATATTTACCAAAGCGGCGCGCAGTTTAATTACGGTTACAAGGACGGATACTTTGATTCTATTGTAGGTAAGATCGAAGCAATAGACAAAACCGCCTTTGCTGACCTTGTTGCAAACGTGCGTGCAGCGGAGGCTCTGGCGAGCAAGGCTCTTGCCGAGCTTGAGGCTGGTAATTACACCAGCGAGTATAAATACATTGAAATGTTCGGCAGAGAGGATTACGTTTACACTCTCAATAAGGGCGCAGAGCTGACAGCGGAAATGAATAAAATTTATTCAAGCTTCTCTGACTGGCTCGGCAGCTACGAAATGTAATATTAACTAAATTCGGAATTCGAAATTAGAAATTCGAAATTAGGGTTGACAAATTCCCAAAGCAGTGATATAATTATCGCGAACCGAACAGAATATACATCAGGGGTGCGTTAAGCTGAGATGATGCCTTGCATCAAACCCTTTAACCTGATACGGATAATGCCGTCGTAGGAAGAATGGATTTTGGTACTAATTGCCTTTAGTCTACCGCGCGGATGTGTTTATCTGCGCGGTATTTTTATTGCGGTTTCTTCAACCGCGACTAAAGGAGGAAACAAAATGAAGAAACAACCTCTCGCTCTATGCGAGGCGGGCATTATGATTGCCCTCTCAACCGTGCTGGCAATGCTCAAGCTCGTTGATATGCCCTACGGCGGCTCGGTGACCTTTGCGCAGATGCTGCCAATCCTTATCTACGCCTACCGTCACGGCCCGAAATACGGTATGGGCGCCGCCCTTGCGGCATCGCTGATTCAGCTGCTGCTCGGCTTCGAGAACTTCTCTTACCTGCCGCTTGTGACCTGGTATTCGGTGGTCGTTCTCGCCCTGCTCGACTACATCGTAGCCTACTCGGCATTCGGCTGTGTCGCATTCTTCAAGAAGAAGATGGGCTACAAGCAGGCGATGCTCACGGGTGCTCTGCTCGCCTCGGCGGTCAGATATCTCTGCCACGTTATCTCGGGCTTCACCGCCTGGGCGGCGTTCGAGCTGCCAAGCGGCGCTGTGCTCGCTTACTCCTTCGGCTACAATGCGACCTATATGATTCCCGAAACGATAGTTCTCGTTGCGGCTACAGTCTACATCACCTCGGCAATAGACTTCTCGAAGGAAACACCCATTCGCACGAAGGCGGTTTCGGGCGAAGGCAATCTTGCACTTATGAAGCTACTCTCGGGACTTGCGGTGCTTATGGCGGTGCTGGTTGACACGGTGCTTGTGTTCTCGAAGCTTCAGAATGCAGAAACGGGAGATTTCTCTCTCGCCGGTCTTGCCGACGTCGACTGGCTCTCCTTCGCGATAGTCACGGTTGTCTGCCTCGGCGCTGCAGTTCTCTTGCGCGCGCTTGATAAAAGCAAGAGCAAAAATGGCTGATTTAGAGCATTTTTTGACAATCTTTGCTTACATTTATACAAAAACGCCTATGCATTTTGGTGCATAGGCGTTTCGCTTTTTTGTTTTATATTTCGGAATTATAGTGAATTGTTGTTATGTTAGGAATGCCGGTATTTTTACCTTGCGTCAGCGTTTTCCACTCGGATTCCGTTCCGCCAAAGTAAACGTCGGCAATCGAGGTGCAACCGTCAAAGGCGAAGTAGTAAATCAGAGTTACGGTTTTGGGAATGCTAATCACCGTGAGTGAGGTGCAATTACGGAATACACCTCCATCAATTGTAGCAAGCTTGCTGTTTGCGCCAAAGTCGACACTCGCAAGCGCGGTGCAACCCGAGAAGGCACTTCCCTGTATCTCGGTGAGCTGACTGTTGTCACCAAAATCAACGCTCTCAAGCGCGGTACAGTCGGAAAATGCTATTGCAGACAAGGTGGTAAGCTGACTTCCCTCGGCAAAGGTCACGCTCTTTAGTGTAGTACAGCCGTAGAAAGCGCGTCCGCTAATACTTGTAACACTTGCGGGAATATTTATATCCTCAAGAGAAGCACAATAACTAAAGGATTGGGCGCCAATGCTCACCAGTCCCTCGGGGAGAGTCAGGTCTTTGAGCTTAGGACACGAAGAGAAAGCATATCCGCCTATCGTAGCAAGGCTGCTATTCTCGCCGAAATCAACCGTAGTCAGCGAGGCGAGAGAGTAAAATGCCGAATCTCCGATAGCTTCAAGACGGCTGTTATCGCCGAAGCTGACCGTAATCAATGCATCGCAACGGTCGAAAGCGCCTTCTCCGACGGATACAAGGCTCGAGGGGAGATTAAGCTCGGAGAGAGCAGTACAGTTATAAAATGCGGATGCGCCAATCGTTTCAAGACCGCTATTCTCGCCAAAGCTTATATTAGTAAGAGCATTGCATCCGGTGAATGCACCTGCGTCAATAGTAACTACACTGTCGGGAATCTCAACTTCAGTAAGTGCTGTGCCGCCAAATCCTCTTATTTCAGCGATTTTGCTGTTCTCGCCAAAATCAACAGTAGTAAGAGAGGAACAACCGTTAAATATTTCAGACGGCAATGTAGTAAGATTCGCAGAAAGTGTTACACTATGAAGGTTAGTGTAATCGTGGAATCCATAATTTCCTATTTTGGTTATACTGTCGGGGAAGGTAATGCTTTCTATCCAGCTTACGCCACCTAAATTTATGTCTACCGCCGTTACGGGAAGGTCATTGTAGGTTGAGGGGATAACGAGATTCGCATCGGTGCAAGTACCGTAACCGACGAGCGTATAAGACGAGAGGTCGTCGTTTATCTGATATTCAAGTCCCTTGGTTCCCTCTCCCTCAGGAAGCTCGGGCCAGAGAGTAGGAACGTCGTCAACGAAGTGCCACCAATCGCCCGGCATAAGAGGTCTTGTTTCGGTGTAATAATAAATCTCGGCACCGTCACTCATCCACATATAACCGCTGACCTGCTTCCACGCTTCAAAGTCTGCGCCCATATAATATATAGTCTTGGGACGGGTGCTGCCCCAGAATGCTCCGCCGTTTATATAGGTTATAGTATCCGGTATTACTAATTCTTTAAGAGAGGTACAATACTGGATAGCGCCCTCGACAATTCCCACATAGCTGCCGGGAATGCTGATGACCTCAAGCGAAGGACAGTCGTAGAACGGGGTGCCAAAGGATGTAATAAGATTCTCCTTGGCGTAAACTGCTTTAAGCGCAGAGCAGAATTTGAAGTCCGGAACGTAGGTGATACCGCTGTTGATTCTGACTGTCACTATTTTATCGCTCTTGTAAAAGGCGTTCTCATAAATCCCGGTTATCGAGTCGTCAATAGTGAAGCTGTCGACACCGTCTGTGCCGAGGAATCTGACGAGCGTTTGTCCGTCAGCGGTGTAAAGAGCACCGTTCATAATCTTGAAATGCTCGTTTCCGGGGACGAGCAGAAGCTCGTAGTTACTAAAGTAGGCGGTGCTTGATATTTGTGCAACACTCTCGCCGAGTATAACGGTAGTGGCATCCGCATTTGAAAGCGTTCCGACTGTGGTAATCGGCAGACCGTCCTTGGTGGTAAGGTATATCACCTCATCGGTGCAGTTGTGTATTGAGGTTACGGTGTAGCCGAGTCCATCGTCGTTCAGCTTAAGCTCAACGCCCTCGTTGCACTCTGCCTTCCCACCGCACTCGGTGCAGGTGATAAAGTCGAAGCTGTGAGGCAGCTTGTCGAGTGTTGTAGTTTCACGGCTCAGCTCCGCATCGCAGACGTTGCAGTAAACGACGGTGTCGTACGAGCCTGCCACAGTGCAGCTTGACTCCGTGCTGTTCTCGGTAACTGCATCAAGCGGTGTATGACCGAGGGGGGCGAGCGTAGTTGTTTCACGGCTGAGCTCCGCATCGCAAGCAGAGCAGTAAACGACTGTATCGTACGAGCCTGCCACAGTACAGCTTGACTCTGTGCTGTTCTCGGTGACTGCGTCAAGGGGGATATGAC
>CAYXAC010000018.1:0-2602 GCA_964463025.1 uncultured Ruminococcus sp. | reverse complement strand
TCGCGCTAATCTCAATCCACTGTCTGTCAAGTTCGCTCTCGCAGCGATCGCAGTAGGTGACTATATCGTATCCGCCCTTTTCCGTACAGGTGGGCGCGAGATTATTCTCCTGATACGTGGTTGTATTGTGGCCGAGCGATGCTATTTCGTAGCGCGCGCTGTAATCAGTAGCATCGCATCTCGAGCAGTCGAGCAGAATGTGCGCATAGCCAACCTGGGTGCAGGTGGGCACTGTAATAATCTCCTCGATACTCTCAACGAAATCGTGACCGAGGGCAGAGATTACGTATTCCTCGTCGCCTATATGCTCACGGCATATCTTGCAAACGATTTTTCGGCTTCCCAGTCCATCCTCTGTACAAGTAGCAGGAGTTATAACGGTAGCCGTAGAGTTACGGGGAGTATGCTCCTTCTTCGGAATAGCCTTAACGGTACGGCTGATTACGTAATCACAGTCAGCACAGTAGACTGTTTCCTGCTGCGAGCCCTCTGCCGAGCAGGTCGCATCCTCGAGAGTAACGGTCTGTGTCGTGCCGGGCGTGTGCTCGGCGTTATCTGATGTAACGTACTCACGGCTTATCTCCGCAGAGCATACGCTGCAATAGGTCGCAAGCTCGTAGTTACAGGCATCCTTGACATTTTCCTTAACCGGAGATGCGGGAGTATGCTCAAGCTTCGGAGATGTGACCTTGGTTGAGGAAACCGCCTTGTTACAGACCGTGCAATAATAAACCTCATAATATGAGCCGTCCTCTGTGCAGGTGGCTTCTTTCTGATTCTTGATCGTAGGGTCGCCTGTAGTATGACCGAGTGCAAAGGCGGTAACCTTCTTACCGCTGATATAGCTGCCGCAGAGGGTGCAATAAACGTTTTCGTAATACGAGCCTGCCTTGGTGCAGGTCGCGGCAACTTCATTTTCCCTCACCGGTTCAGCCGGGATATGCGACAGACCGGGCATCTTCTCGGTACGACTTTCAAGCACCTCGCCGCAGCGCTCGCACTTAACCATAACAAGCACAGTGCCCTCGTAGTCGCATCTCGACTCCTCAATGACGCTTCGTTCTTCCTCGCCTGCTATGTGGCTCGCAGCTTCATCGGCTATTCTGTCACGGAAGATTTCGGCGCCGCACTCCGCGCAGTAATATACCTCGTCGTGCGAGCCGGGAGCGTAGCAGGTCGGTGCGACCTCGTTCTCGGTCACGGTAAAGATTTCACCGTGCTTACCCTCGGTGCAGCCCTCCTCTTCGGGCATATCGGGCTCGTCGGGCTTTTCTATATTATCGCCCGTGTTATCCGAGGGCGGATTTTCCGGCCCCTGATCTTCGTCAGACTTCTTGCCACCGCAGGAAGCAAGAAGGGCGATAATCATAATTAAAGTCAACAAAATTCCAAACAGATTTAAGGCTCTTTTAGTCATATTATTCTCCCGTTTTGTAAATGTTTGTTTGCATTTTAAGCAAAAAATCGCCTATGTAATAGCAATACACAGGCGGTTTTTTATTCCGCAGGTGCTGCGGCTCTTCTCTTGGATTTGGGCTTGCGGCGGCGCGTCGACTTGCGGCGAATGTTCGCTCTGCCAAGTGCCTCGCGGTAGTCGCGAAGTGACTCCTCCGTCGCCAGCTTCAAGGTGCGGCGGGCACGCCAGGTTTCGTTGAAGTTGCGGTGCAGCTTCAGGGTAAGGAGCATATCTCCGTGCTTTCGGCAGACGAAGTGGCGCGTGTAGCGCTGTCCCTTGGAATGAAGCAGCTTATCCTCCTCCTGCATCGGCTTCTTGCAGAACGGGCAGGTCGCCGTCTTGACAAAATCGTCGTCAAGCAGCTCGGAGATGGCTACGTAGCCGTCATCGCCCGCATCGGCATCGCCGATAACCGTGTCCTCTAGGAATTCTCCTCGCATAGAGGAATAGGTTCTGACACCCTCGGGAGTGTCAAGCTCCTTTGCTACGAGGGCGGTGAAGTATGCATCGTTAAGCGCGTCGTGCGCAGGCAGGTGCTGCTCAAGGCTGAAATAGTCCATCGCGTATTCGAGCGAGCGCTGCTTCGTGCTGTCGTCGGTCTGCCTTGCGAAAATGAGCTGAAGGTCATAGACCTTGTCGAGCCAATTGGCAGTAATACCGTGAGCGTTGAAGTTCTCCTTCAACATAGGAATGTCGTCAGGTCCCCAGGTGAGAAAGGCAAAGTCCTTGCCACACCACTTACGAAATCGCTCGGCTGCCTCGGGAAGCGGAGTTCCGAGGTCCATCTGCTCCTGGCTTATGCCTGTGAGCTCGCTGACGTGTCGGTGGAGCTTCTTGAAATACTGTGGCTTGACTATAATCTGATACGAGCCGCAAATATTCATCTTCGAGTCCATCTTGACCGCGCCTATCTGGATAACCTCACCGCGCAGACGGCAGGAGAGCCGCTTTTGAACCGCGAGAGCCTTCTGAGCGTACGCCTGATTCCACTCTAAATCAAGTGTTATATAGTACATCTAAAAATCCTTTTAATTTTATTCTTACCGTAATATTATATCACTCCTAAAAAGAAAAGTCAATAGCAACTAAAAACCTTGACATTTTTTTATATATAGTGTATAATTACACTATATTTTTTGAAAGGGG
>CAYXAC010000017.1:5287-13495 GCA_964463025.1 uncultured Ruminococcus sp. | reverse complement strand
AGTGACACCGAGGACACCGGCTATACCATGGAGGCAATGAAGGGCTTCTACGAGAGCCTTGGCAAGACCTTCTCTGCGGCACAGCTTGCTGACAGAACCAAGATGGCAAACAAGTTCAAGCAGCTCTTTGACAAGAACTACCTCTCAGGCGGTCAGGCAGAGGCAGATGCTAACTTCGACGCATGGGTTAAGTATCGCGCAAGCCTTGTTACCGAATACGTTCGCCGTATCAAGAACGAGGTTAAAATTCCTAATGGCATTATGCTCTCCACCTCGGTATTTGCATCGATTCAGGAATCCTCGGTGGCGAAAAAGCAGGATTGGCGCACCTGGTTCAACAACGGTTGGATCGACATCGCTACTCCTATGGCTTATTACACCGATTCCTCTGACGTTCAGGTGAGAGTTAACGAGATGATTCTTATGGGCGGCAACAACTGTATGTACTACACTGGTATTGCCTCCTCTTACAGCGGACTTCCCGCATGGCAGAACAAGGAGCATATCGAGGCGTCCTACGTTGGCGGTGCATCGGGCTACGTAATATTCTGCTCGACGCAGATCATCGGTCACGATGACGTGCAGAATGCACTCCTCAGCGGTGTAAACAGCAAGGAAGGCGTACTGCCTCACGCGGCAATCAGCGAGGTTCTTCTCGCAAGCTTTAACGACCTTCTCGATAAAGCGGACAGACTCTACATTCCCGCAGGCGGTATGACCGAGGCAGACAAGGCAGACCTTGCGGCTATCTTCGAGGAAATCAAGGCGATGAGTGACGAGACCTCGGAGGATATCAAGAATATCACCGAGCGTGTCGAAAAGCTCGCTAAATCCGAAATCAAGAATTATGCAAAGGGCTATTCCCGTCAGAGAATTATCGAGCAGCTTAACTCGCTTGCAGACGTTCTTGACGCGCGAGTTTCGATGCAGATGATTGCAGACGGCGAGTGGGATCCCGAGACTAATCCTATTCGTCCCGGCAACGAGATTCCCGACGACTCTAACGATAAGAAGGATAACATTACGCAGAAGCCCGGCACAGCCGATAAGAAGGAAGACCTTTCCGGTATGGTAATCGTACTGATCGTTTGCGTAGTGGTTCTTCTCGGCACCGGAGGCGTATACTTCTACCTTATAAAGAAGAAGGAAACTCTCGCGAAGGAAGCTCCCGTAGATGCAGCTCCCGCAGAGGAAACGGCTGACAAAGAAACAACAGAAGAATAATTAACCAAGGTTTTTTGATGCATAGCATCTAAAAATAAAAAACAAAATTTTAGGAGGTATCCCATGAAAAAGTCCAGATTTTTGGCAATCATCGCAATGCTCCTCCTTCTTACCGTTTGCTTCGTAGCATGCGGCAAGAAGCACGCTTGTGAGAGCGTTTGCGATACTTGTGACAAGTGCACCGATGCAGCATGCACCGAGGACGCTTGCGCAGACAAGTGTGCAGGACACGAGAATGCTAACGCAACTACTCCTGTTCTCACCGTAAATCCCACCGAGGTAGAAATGCACGCAGGTGAGGAAATCGACCTTATGTTCGGCGTAACCGTTACCGACTCCGGTGACGACGCGGTTAACGTTATCATTCTTGATGATAACGACTTCGACGCTGACGTTCAGGGCGTATACGAAATCACCTACAAGGCAACCAACAAGTTCGGCAACTCGGCAACCGCAACCCGTACCGTAACCGTTCTTGAGGCTCTTCCCGTTCTCTCTCTTGAGGTTAAGGCTAACCGCCTTGGCGAAGAAAAGTGGCAGGGCACTGTTCTCAACTTCAAGAACCACGAGTACGTTGACCTCTCCGCTGATGAAAGCTACGACTACATGAAGAGCGGTGTATTCCACAACTCCTCTGATGCCGCAATCACCCTTAACATCTTCGGTGACTACGGCGTAGTAGCAGTTATCAACGAGAACGGCGTTGTAATCGAGGGTCGTGACGGCGCTAACGGTAAGGTTGTTAATGCAGACAACCCCATTCGTGATAACAGCTCCTTGACTACTCTTCCCGACGGTTCTTCGGTTATTAAGAACTTCGGTAAGGACATTCAGATTCCCGCAGGCGGCTTTGCAATCGTAGTTTGCACCGGTTATGCAGGCACTGGCGTTGACGCAGACGGCCGTGGCTTCATGAACTGGAACGTAATCTACACCTACGGTAACGTAGTTCGTCTTACTTGGGAGGATCAGACTGAGGCTCTTACTCCTTACGTTGACCAGGCTCCCGTTATCACTGGCAACGGAACCACCATTTACGCAGCTGACAGCGAGTTTGTACTTAACGACGGCGTTCTTGAGGGCGTAACCGCTACCGACGATAATGGTACTTTCGATCCCTCTGACGACGTAACCGTTGACGTAACCGTTTCCGACAACGGCGGCTTCGATATCAATGTTCAGGGCGTTTACGAAATCACTCTTTCCGCAACCGATGCAGAGGGCAACGAGACTACCGTTATCCGTAAGGTAGAGGTTACCACCGAGGTTGCAGAGATCAAGATTGGTAATAACAGCTACACCACTCTTGCTGACCTTGTTGCGGTAGACCAGGATCTTACCGTTCTCGGCAAGTATCTCTTCATCATCTACACTCCCAATTACGATGGCGGTATCAACTGGTCTAACGGCTACGGTGAAGCGTTCGTAATCAACAAGTATGGCGAAGTAGTTCGTATCTACGACGGTGCAAACGGTAAGTATCGTGACGCTGAAAATCCTGATGGTATTACTGACGCAACCAAGTGTACCGCTGCAGGCTATCTTACCGAGGCGTTCAATTCTCTTGCAGACGACGAGTACCTTCTCGTTGCTCCTAACGGTAACGGCAATGCAACTCGTGCATTCCTTCTCAGCAACCGTACCATCGGTGCTACCGTAACTCTTCCCAACATCACCTTCGCACCTCACGAGTGTGTAAGCGTTTGTGCTAATTGCGGCGGATGCCTTGACGAGGCTTGCGCTGATACCGCTTGTGCAACCAAGTGCTCCTGCCACAAGTGCGAGAGCGTATGTGATATCTGCGGACTTTGCGCCGACTCTGCTTGCACCGAGTACTACTGCCAGAGCAAGTGCGAGGGTCACGCTCACTCTTGCGAGAGCGTATGCCAGTACTGTGCTAAGTGCGAAGACAGCGCTTGTACCGAGGACGCTTGCGTAAATAAGTGTGAGGGTCACTCCGGTCATATGCTTTTGACCATTGGCACTAAGAAGTACGAGGCTGCTGAAGACAAGTGGGCTAAGAATGAAGCTCCTACAGCATCTAATGCGGCTAGCAAGGCTATTTGGATAATCGAGAAGGATAGCTGTAGCTTTGATAGCATTGCAACTAACGGCTACGGTGTAGCAGTAGTTCTTGATGCTGACAACAAGGTTATAAGAGTATACGACGGTGCTAACGGCGGCTATTGGCTTCCCTCCGGTAAGCAGGCTTCCGCTCACTTCACAACCTCTACCTTTGCTAGCGTAGCATACTCCGAGCTCCAGTCGGGCGAAACTCTCGTTATTCTTCCTAACGGCGGCTCCGACGGTAATGCGGCACGTCAGGTTGGTCTTGACTCCCGTTATCTCTTCAACCAGGTAATGAGCTTTACCGTTATTGAGTAATTTAGGTAAAAAAGTTACATTTGAGTTTTAATTAAAAATAAGCTCCCATCACCTTCGGGTGATGGGGGCGTAACAAAAAAAGAGTTTTATTATGAAAAAAATATTATCTTTTATTAGTATGGTATTAGTTCTCACTATGTTGATGGCTATTACCGCATCTGCAGCTGTTTCTTCAAGTGTGCTGAACAATCCTAATAATTCGTTAAATATTGACGGAATCAAGTATATCGAAAAGAGCTCCACCGAGTTCGGCTCGAGCACGAGAAAGATTTTTTACGGTGAATATAACACCACTAGCGAGGACGCTGAGTATGAATGGGTAATTCATAGCATCAGAGAGGGAAATAACACCACTCTCGCGACCGTTATGACTATTGCCAAGGACTATGAGGCAAAGACCGGCCGCAAGGTTATGCTTGCAGTCAACGGAGATTATTTCTCCGGTTCGGAGAACGTAGAGTCCTACGTTAACGACGGCATTGTATTCAAGAAGGGTAACTTTGCCACCAAAAATTGTATTGGCTTTGATAACAACGGAAAGGTTGCCATAGGCAGAATGACCGAAACTGAGGTTCGTGTCGTTACTTATGATGCAAACGGCAACGCGCAATTCTTCAAGATAGATAAATTTAACCAGCAGCCTGCTGAGGGTGAGATTGCAGTCTACACCACCACGGGCACTCACAACATAACCAACGCAGGCGTAATCGTTGCAAAGACCGATTCTGCAAATCTGAATTCCTATCCAGTTTGGGGCGTAGATAACACTATGCTTTCAAACCCCGGCGTTCAGCCTAGCAGAAGCTTTACTCTCAAGAGCGGTCAGTATGCAATAGTTTACACCGAGGCGTACAACGACACCTTCAAGAGCCACGTATATGGCGAGCCTGTGAATCTCGTTGAGGTTCCCGCAGGTGCTTACGAGGGCTGTACCTGGGTAGTCGGCGGTTATGATAAGCTGGTTGATAACTACGTTGTTAACACCGATTGCCACACCGATAACAGCGGTAGCTCTTACCGCGCGCGTACCTTCATTGGCTTCAAGGAGGACGGCACCGGTTTCGTTTGTGTAGTTGACGAGATAGGCGGCTCTACGGGTATTACCGTAAACCAGGAGGCTCAGCTTGCTTCTGCACTTGGAGCAAAGTATGCGCTCGAGCTTGACGGCGGTGGATCCTCGACTATGATAGTTCGCGAAAACGACACGCTCGTTCTCAAGAACAATCCCTCTGACGGCAGTATGCGTAAGGTGGCTAACGTAGTACTCCTCGTAGAGAAGGCAGAGGAGTCGGAGCCCGTTAATCCCGATAATCCTACCGACAACCAGCCCGGTGATTCGGGCAACACCGATCCCGGCAACAACTCTGGCAGTGACACCGAGGAGCTTGGCTTCTTTGCAAGAATCTGGCAGGCTATAATAGACTTCTTCAAGAATCTTTTTGGCATAAAGGACTAAATCGCAAGTTCTGTGTAACGTAATCGCAAAGGAGATGGTTGGTATTAAAAAGCGAGTTAAAATACTTGTTTGTTTATTTCTGCTAATACTATCTCTTTGCCTTGGTGGAATGACCGCTTCGGCGGCGACGGACGTTACCAGTGATTACAGCGCGGTTGTAAGCCATGCCAATAAGGCGATCAGCGAGGCAGAGTCAAGGCTAAACAAGCTTTACGACCTTGACCGAGAGCTTCTTTCGGGTTATATTTCCGAGACGGAACGTGAGCTTGCTAGGCTCGCTGAGCTCAAAAATAAAATTCAAGCGGCCGCCTCTAACCAGGAGAAGGACTCGCTTCTAACGGAATTCAATAATACAAAAATTCTTCTTGCGGAGCTGTGTGACAAGATAGTCATTCACTCCGCGGAGAGCAGGGTGGTGTCTGCCAGATCGGCTTGGCACCGCCCATGCGAAAAAACTTATGACGAAATAAAGGCAAACGTAGAATCGTTCAAGAAAATCGGCATCAATCTTTTATTCGTAGAGACCTTTTATCACGGATGCTCCGCGTTCAAAAGTAGCGTGACCGCCTTTCCGTATCACCCAAGCCTTGCGTCAACCTACACGGATACCGAGAAGAATGTTACATATAACGATTATCTTTCGGCATTCGTTGCCTGTTGCAAGGAGTACGGCATCGAGGTTCACGCTTGGGTAGAGAACTTCTACGTTGGTATTAACGCAGGCGCAAGCGTTCTGCAAAAGCACCCCGATTGGATAATGTACAACGACGACGGCAGCACTGCTCAACGCAAGGAGGGCGGCGCGTACATATTCATCGACCCTGCTAACCGAGAGGTGCAGGACACACTAATTGATTATTACAACGATTTATTCAAAAAGCATCCCGACGTAACGGGACTTAATCTTGACTACATCCGTTATCCTGTGTCAACGCAGAGCGAGGACACGGGCTATACCGAGGCTGCTATGAAGGGATTTTACGCCTCGCTTGGCAAGACCTTTTCGGAAGCACAGCTTGCCGACAGAGCCAAGATGACGAACAAGTTTAAGCAGCTGTTTAACAAAAATTATCTCGTGGGCGGTCAGACCGAGGCTGACGGAAACTATCAGATGTGGGCCCAATACCGCACCGAGATTATTACCGACTTCGTGCGACGTATCAAAAATGAGGTCAAGATTCCAAACGACATCATTCTCTCGACAGCCGTATTTGCCACCGTTTCCGAATCGCTTAATTCAAAGAAGCAGGATTGGCAGAGCTGGTTTAAGAGTGGTTGGATTGATATAGCCACTCCGATGGCGTATTACACGAGCTATGGAATAGTTCAGTCGAACGTTGAAACTATGATTGCACTTGGAGGTAACGCCTGTCTTTACTACACGGGTATTGCTTCCTCATACAGTGGTCTGCCCGCGTGGCAGAACAAGGAATTCATCGAAGCATCTTACAGAGCAGGAGCATCGGGTTACGTAATCTTCTCCTCTGCACAGATTCTCGGTCACAGTGACGTTCAGCTCGCGCTTGGCGGTGGAGTCAACAGTAAAGATGCAGTTCTTCCTCACGCAGCGGTGAGTGAGATTCTCCTAGCGAGCTTTGACGATATTATTGACAAGGCAGATAGGCTTTACATCTCGGCAGGCGGTATGACCGAAGGGAACAAGGCTTCGCTGAAAGCGATATTCGATGAAATTAAAGAAATGCCCGGTGACGATGCGTATAGCATATATCTTATTTGCCGGCGCATTGACAGTCTTATAGACAATGAAATCAAAAATTACGCCAAAGGATATTCCCGCGACAGAATAACCGAGCAGCTTGGTGAGCTATCCGATATTCTCGATGCGCGAGTGTCTATTGAGCTTATAAGGGAGGGGCGGTGGAATCCCGAGCTTAACGCAGAGCGACCCGAGCTTTTGGGCTGCGTTCCCGAGCCGACAGATTCCGAGAGTCCAAGCAATCCCGAGGAACCGAGTGATTCCGAGAACCCCGACACTCCCGATAATCAAAGCGGTGCAAATGGCAGCGGTAAAGAGGAGAGTGAGAATCCTATTCTGGCATTCTTCAATATGATAATCGAAGCCATTATACGCTTTTTCGAAAGTCTGTTTTTACAGTAGTAATTAAATATATTAGGTAGGCAAAAGCCGCCTAAAAAAGAAAGGAAAGGTCATAAATATGAATTTTGAAGAAAAGGGTCTTCCCGAAAACGAAGCGGCTGAGAACAATCAGCCCGAGCAGGCAACGCCGAGCGTTCAGCCCAAGGCACAGCCCGCAAAGCAGCTTTCTCCAGCCGTTATAGGCGCTATTATCGGTGGAGTGGCACTCGTGCTTATAATTGCTCTTATCGCTATTTTCAGCGGCGGCGGCAAGGGTAATTATAACATCAATTACGACATTGATCTTAGTCAGAAGCCCGAGCTCAGCGTTCTTATGCCCAACTCCGGCAAGAGCATCGACGCTGTAAATGACAATGTGAACGCAGCTCTTATCGAGCAGCTCACCGGCTACAAGGTAACCTACACTCAGCTTCCCGCCGCAGATGCATCTACGGTTCTTAACGCAGAGCTTATGGATGAGAAGCAGTATGACGTTATGAAGCTTACCAAGGATCAGTTCAGCGATCTTGTAAACGACGATCTTCTCGTAGACATCACCGATGCTCTCGAGGTATTCGCTCCTGATCTTCTCGCAAGCATTTCCGAGGAGTCCTGGGACGTTGTTACCGTTGACGGACGCATCTACGGTATTCCCGAGCGCGCATCGAGTGACAACATTGAGAATCCTATCATTCTCAACTACGACCTTATGCTTGAGAACAATCTTGATATGCCCGAGACTCTCGAGGAGTTCGAGTACGTACTCAAGGTTATGACTGAAAAGCTCGGCAAGCCCGCACTCACCTTCGATAAGTACACTCCTCTCGTTTACGCTATTTCTTCTGCATTTGGAATTTATTCCTTCTGGCAGGAGTACGAGATTGACGGCAAGACCGAGGTGCTCTTCTATATGAACGCACCCAGATACGATGAGTACGTAAGTTATATGAACAAGCTTTACAATCTCGGTTACGTAGACGTTGAGGTTGTTACTAACGATGCCGCAAAGGCTCAGACTCGTTTTATCAACGGCTTCAAGGCCGGC
>CAYXAC010000017.1:0-5277 GCA_964463025.1 uncultured Ruminococcus sp. | reverse complement strand
GGCTCTGACGGAGCGAAGGCAGGAGCATATGCTACGACTATCTGGTCTGTATCTGCTATTGTAACAAGTCTTGAGTCCAACGGCGTTATCACCGCGGCAGAGGCAAAGGGTGACCTCGACAACTATCTCGGCTACGTTCGTTCTCTCAAGGAGAACGCAGCTGATGAAGAAAAGGTTTACCGTAGCAGCGGTTACACCTACATTGCCGCTATTCCTTATTACATGGCAGAGAACGCAGGCTATGCTCTCGACTGGATGAACTCCAAGATCAAGGACACCGAAGAAGAGGATAACTTCCGTCAGATCGTTCTTGGCGAAGAGGGCGTGCACTGGAATTACAGAGATGGCGAAGGCTATTTCCCCATCGATCCCGCATTCGCAGAGAAGGACGATGCGAGCTACTACATGACAGGCTCCAACGAGGATAAGTACACCGAGTACTGGAAGGCGCGTGTTCGCAAGCAAGCGGAGCTCTTCAGAGCTTGGAGCGAGATGATGGAGGACGCTGACGAGGTTGGCGTATACAACATCGTTGACTTTACTCCCCCTATCGAGGACTACAATACCAATCGTTTTGCTATGGAGGAGTATGCGCAGACGCAGTTCTATGTAATGCTTCAGGCAGGCACAGGAAGCCTTAGTCAGTATATCAACGACTTGAATAATCTTTACGGTGGTACTAAGGCTACCGAGGCTATCAACGAGTGGTATAACGATATTTACAAAAAATAAAACTCTGTTAAGGAGTATTAAAAATGAGCGTTCAAGCTAAAAAAATGACACTTGCGCAGAAAGTCAATAAGCACAAGAGCCTGATTCCCTTCGTTATTCCGGCTATGCTATTTGCGCTTATCTTCTGCTATCTGCCAATGGTAGGTATTTTAATCGCATTCAAGGATGACCCCAACTTTATCCGTTACGGATTTTTTGGTGCACTTGCTGAGGCTGATTGGACACTTGAGCATTTCGAGATGATCTTCAAGAATCCCCAGATTTTCACGGCATTAAGAAACACTCTTATCATTTCGGTGATGAAAATAGTAATACTGTTCCCCTTGCCTATAGTTCTTGCAGTAATGATTACTGAGCTTCGCAACATGAAGTTCTCGAAGCTTGTGCAGGGTATAGTATTCCTCCCTCACTTCTTCTCCTGGGTAGTTATCGTAGGTATATTCAACAGTATATTCGGAGTATACGGACCGGTAAACAATCTGATTGAGGCGTTTGGCGGAGAGAGTATTTACTTTATGGGTGACAAGGAATGGTTCAGATGGCTGGTCGTTATCCTCTCGGGTTGGAAGGAGATAGGCTACAGCTCTATCGTTTACATAGCTGCTATTATGTCCATTGACCCTGCGCTCTACGAGGCGGCGAAGATTGACGGAGCAGGCAAGCTCAGACAGATATGGAACATCACCATTCCCTCGATTATGCCTACCGTTATAGTAATGCTTATAATCCGTATCGGTTATCTTATGGATGCAGGCTTCGAGCAGGTTTATGCTATGTATAATGCCAATATCCAGGAAACCGGTGATATTATAGGTACGTTCGTATACAGATTGGCTACTCAGCAAAACAATTACGGACTTTCAACTGCCGTAGGCTTGCTTAACGGTCTTGTTGCGATGGGACTTATTCTCGGAGCAAACTACTTCAGCAAGAAGAAAACGGGAAGCGGAGTGTGGTAATATGGATAACAAAAGATTGATCAGAAAAAGAAGAATTAAGGAAAACAGAGTTTTCAATGTAATAAACGTTGCCTTGCTCGTGGTTATTTCGGTCATCTGCTTCTTGCCATTTCTGAACGTTGTTTCGGTGGCGCTGTCTACGGCAGGACATGACATTAACTTCACCCCCAAGGGCTTCACCTTCTTCAACTTCGAGTATGTTTTCACCGATCCCGGCTTCTGGAGAGCGCTTGGCGTTTCCTGCATGGTCGTAGTGATTGGTACGCTTTTGTCGGTAACTACGATGTTCTCGGCGGCATACGCGCTTTCCAAGAAGGATTTCCCCTTCCGCAAGGGTATTATGGTGTTTTTCATTATCACTATGATATTCAGCGGCGGTATCGCTCCCAACATTATACTTATGCAAGAGCTGAACCTTTCTGGAACTCCGTTTGCGTTGATACTTCCTTCGGTAGTGCAGGTTTACAACCTTATACTTATAAGGAGCTATCTTGAGGGACTTCCCGCGGAGCTTGAGGAATCTGCCAGCATTGACGGTGCGAACAGTCTGCAAACGATGTTCAGAGTGCTTCTCCCCGTTTCCATGCCCTGTGTAGCGAGCGTAAGCCTTTTCACCGCGGTAACCTATTGGAACAATTATATGAGCGCACTGCTTTACCTCGGTACTAATGAAAAGTGGTATCCGCTGTCGCTCTACATTCTTAACCGTATTCAGAAGAACCCCGACGTGCTTGACACAAGCATGGCGGCTATTCAGGATGCGAACATCGACTCGGCTATGATAGTAGTAAGTATAATACCCATTCTTCTCGTTTACCCGCTAGTACTCAAGTATTTCACCAAGGGTGTAACGGTTGGTGCAGTAAAAGGATAATATGACCATATGTATAGATATGGGTGCAACCGAGATAAAGGTTGCACCCATCACCAAAAAGGATGATGCGATTTTCGTGGGCGACGTGCAGAGATTCCCCACGAACGCCTCCCTCGGCAAAGAGGGAATAACAGAGGCTCTCTCTGCGGCTATATCTTCGCTTTATAGCCCCGAGGTAGACGGTATTGCAATAGCATCTGCCGGAGATATAGATACCGAAAGCTCGGTTATCACCTATGCGACCGACAATTTGCCGGGTATGATAGGATTTGACTTTGCCGAGTTTTGCAAAAAAGAATTTAACCTACCCGCAAGGGCAATCAACGACGCTCACGCCGCCCTTCTCGGTGAGATGGTGTACGGCGCAGGCAAGGAATATCTTGACAAGAGAGTCGCTATGCTTACGCTCGGCTCGGGTGTTGGAGGCGGCTATTTTACCAAGGGCAGAATCGTCGCTAACGAGGAAAATGACTTTGGCCGATTCGGTCACATTTGTCTTGTGAATGACGGAATACTCTGCACATGCGGCAAACGCGGATGTGCGGAAATGTATTTGGCAGGTCGTGCAATCCACAGAGATGCGGCAGAGTGGGGAATAGACGGCCCCGATATTTTCTCAAAATATTCAGAGGGCGTAGAGAAAAATGTTGAGTTTGTAAAGCGTTTTCGCAGGGATTTGCAAACTACACTTTACAAAATCTCGCAAATCAATCCCTTTGACGTTTGTATTGTCGGCGGTGGAGTTGCCGATTGGATGCAGGAGCATTTTGACTCCATAATGAATGATTTAGGCTATAAGATTATAAGAGCATCGCTTGGTAACAGTGCCGGAATTTACGGCGCGTATGCTCACTATAACAAATGATAGAGATGAAGACATTAAAATCACAAATTGTAATTTGCGGTGCCAGCCTTGGCGGCACGCTTGCGGCTTACAGTGCCGCGAGAGAGGGTAAAAAGACGATTCTTCTCGAGGAAAATGCCTGGATAGGCGGTCAGCTTACCTCGCAGGCGGTTCCGCCCGACGAGCATCCTTGGATAGAGGAGCAGGGCTGTACTCGCTCGTACAGAGAGTATCGTAATAAGGTAAGGGCGTATTATCGTAATCTTCCCGCTTATTCCGAGGAGGTAAAGCAGCAGGATTACTTCTGTCCCGGTGACTCCGAGGTAAGCTTTATTGCTCACCCCCCGAAGCTTGCGCTTTCTATTTTGGAGGGTATGCTTCAGCCCTATATTGACAGCGGTGTGCTTACCGTTTTCACGGGTGCAAGGCTTAAAAGCTGTAACGTTGAAAACGACGAAATCAAGAGCGTTATCTACGAGATAGACGGCGAGGAGATTGAGTTTATCGGTGATTACTATCTTGATGGCACCGACATCGGTGACCTTATCTGCAAAAGCGGTGCGGAGTACCGAGTAGGCGCGGAGAGCAGGGCAGAAACCGGCGAGGAGGACGCCCCCGAGGTAGCCGATCCCGAGGATATGCAGGCTATGATTTACTCTGCTTGCATTGAGAACAGAAGAACGGGTGATTACACCATTGAGAAGCCCGAGCTTTACGACAAGTTCAAGGAAATGGTTATGCCATACGATGAGCATAAGCTCTATTCGATGTACGGCCCCAATTCTTCGACCGGCAAGGCGAAAAAGTTCGCGATGTTTGAGGGCGAGTTCAACGACGAGGGCAAGGAACTGTTCCCTCTGTTCAAGTACCGCCGTATAGTTAATTCGGCATACTTCACCGATGGCAGCCAGCCTTACGACGTAACGCTCATCAACTGGCCGCAGAACGACTTCTTCCTCGGCAACATCTTTGACTGCAAGGAAGCAGAGCATAACAAATATCTTGCCAAGCAGTACACGCTCGGCTTCGTATATTGGCTTCAGACCGAAGCGCCCCGTGCCGACGGCGGCAAGGGCTATCCCTACTTCCGTCTGGCTACCGAGTATCTCGGAACAGACGACGGACTTTCTATGGCTCCGTATATCAGAGAGTCAAGACGACTCAAGGCGAAGTTTACGGTTACCGAAACTCACGCCTGCGATGAGAAGCTGTGCAAATTCCCCGACAGCGTAGGCGTTGGAAGCTATCCGATAGACCTGCACGTCACGACAAAAACGCACACCTTCTTCTACAAGCCGACCTTCAGATTCACCATTCCGCTTGGCGCTATGATTCCCGAGAGAATGAAGAATCTTCTGCCTGCTTGTAAGAATATTGCATCTACCCATCTGACCAACGGCTGTTACCGACTCCACCCTGTTGAGTGGAATATCGGCGAGGTCTCGGGACTTCTCGCATCCTTTGCGATAAATGAGGGTGTTATACCCGAGCGCGTCTGGTCGGATAAGGCGCTCTTTGATAAGTTCTGCGAGCTTATCGAGGGTTATGGAATACAGAGATATTGGGACGAAAATAATTTGGAGGCAGGCTATGCTCGCGCTCAGCAACGGAAAACTTATTCTTGAGAATGAAACAGTATCGGGCAAGGCACTTCTTTTGTCCGACAAAATTGAAGCAATAGTACCGGAAAACGAAATTCCCGAGGGCGTCGAAGTAATCGACGCGCAGGGCGGATATATTTCACCCGGACTTATAGATTTACACATTCACGGCTATCTTGGCAAGGACGTTTGCGACGCAAGCGAGGAGAGCATGAGAATTATCTCAAAGGGACTTCTTGAAAACGGCGTAACAGGCTATCTGCCGAC
>CAYXAC010000016.1:0-13727 GCA_964463025.1 uncultured Ruminococcus sp. | reverse complement strand
TCGATAATGGGAAGATCCTTCACCATAGAATAAAGCTTCTTTGCAGGCTCGTTTTTGAGCATAAAGTTATCGTTGATAAAACTCATTTTAATATACCGTCCTTGAATATTTATATTTTTAATTTAATATTTATATTTTTATTTAATACGGGAATAGAAGTAACGTCCACTCGTGATATTGAAAGCGAGGATTTTGCAAGCTCATCTACGGTAAGCTCTACTGCGCTGGCAGATGTGCCTGCCGCAGGATATACTATGTCAAATCTAAGAAGCGATTCGTCAAGATATACTCTTACTCCGTCATTGATTCCGAAGGGGCATACACCGCCGACAGCGTGTCCAATTACTGATTCGACCTCTACTGCAGGAATCATTTACGCCTTAGTGTTGAAGGTTGCCTTAAACTTGTGGTTATCCACCTTTGCGTCTCCTGCCGCTATTACGAGAATAGGACCGTCTGGAGTGATAAAGGATAGCGTTTTCGCGATTCTCGCTTCCTGCGTACCAAGCGCCTCAGCCGCGAGTGATACTGTTGCGCTTGAAACAGTGAACACGCGAATTCTATCGGCAAGCCCGAATTTTTCAAGATGCGCTTTTGCTTTTTCAAATGACATATTTCTTCCTCATCTTAATGCATCAATTGCTTCTTTTCGGTTGCTGCTCTTGAAGACCGAACTGCCCGCAACAAGAATTGTCGCGCCCGCATTTACCGCTTCTGCCGCATTCTCGGGAGTTATGCCGACATCGACCTGTATTTCGATGTTTATTCCGCGTTTTTTTATTTCTGCCTTTAATTTTCTTGCCTTTTCGAGCATTTCTGGTATGAGCTTCTGCCCGCCATAACCTGGCTCAACAGTCATAATCAGCACCATATCGCACCTGTCGAGCAGAGGATAAACCTCCTCTATCGGTGTCGCAGGCTTAACAGAAACCGCTGCCATTACACCATGTGAGCGTATCACATCGAGAAGCTCTGCAGGCTCTTCGCATGCTTCAAGGTGGAATGTAAGTATATCCGCTCCCGCTTCGATAAAACGCTCGGCATAACGCTCGGGCTTCTCTATCATCAGATGCACGTCGAATATCATATTTGAGGTTTTGCGAAGAGCCTCTATCACCGGCAGACCAAAGCTGATATTCGTTACGAACGCACCGTCCATTACGTCAAGATGCACCATATCCGCCCCTGCATCTTCTATGTCTTTTACCTCCGTGGCGAGATTAGCAAGATCTGCCGCAAGCACCGAGGGAGAGATTTTCGTCATATTCTTCTCCTTTATTATTTACTTATAGTAAGTATAATACATATGTGACATTAGTTAAGTATTAAACATAAAATAATATAAAGCCGTTTTAATGGCATCTATAGCATAGCGAGCGAGCGACGACGGTAAAGCTAACAGACGTTTAAGATAATACGCCGCAGCGCATGCTTATGATTGGGGTGATTATTCACCCCTTATTTTTTTAGCATTGCAACCGAGTGTGCCGCCGCGCCCTCGCCGCTACCGGTGAAGCCGAGCCCCTCCTCCGTGGTTGCCTTAATATTCACTCTGCTCTGTTCTATTTGCAGGATTTTTGCAATATTTTCTCGCATTGAGTCAGTATATGTTGCAATTTTAGGTCTTTGCAACACTACGGTAGCGTCAATATTAACAACCGTAAATCCATTTTGCGTAAGGATATCCGCTACTCTCCCGAGAAGAACAAGGCTTGAAATATCCTTGTATTCGCTTGAGTTATCGGGAAAATGTCTGCCTATATCGCCAAGACCTGCGGCACCCAGCAAGGAATCCATAATTGCATGTGTGAGCACGTCGGCATCCGAATGGCCGAGCAGCCCAAGCTCGTACGGAATCTCCGCGCCGCCAAGAATCAGGGCGCGATTTTCAGCAAAGCGGTGCACGTCATATCCGTGACCTATCCTATATTCCTCCATTTTTCCCCACTTTCCGAGAATATACTCTGCATACCGAACATCTTCAGAGGTTGTAATCTTTACGTTCTCCCTGCCGGTATCAACTACCGTAACGCACTCTCCTATATTCTCAACAAGCATATTGTCATCGGTAATTTCTTCGAGATTTTTTGCATTAAGAAGTGCTTTTTTGTAAAGCGAGGTTAGAAAAACTTGCGGTGTCTGTGCTGAATATAAGGAATCTCGCGGAACGGTTTTCGCAATTTTCAACGACGAATCGACACTTTTTAGAGTATCAACAATCGACGTAGCCGCCGTGGCGGCACCGTGAATGCGAGCCGCAGAAATTACGGACTCAATAATCTCCGGAGTAACAAGGCATCTTGCGGCATCGTGAATTGCTACGAATTCGCTATCCGCGGGAATAGCCTCGAAGGCGATTTTTGCCGACTCTGCTCTGCAGCTGCCGCCTATAACCGTTGTTATTGCTTTATCGATATCCGCAAGCTCGTTCTGTACCCAAGTGAGCTCATCAGCACGGCAAGCGATGACTATTGAAGATATACTTTTGCAAGCCGCAAAGGCTCTGACAGAGCGATGCAAAGTACTCTCTCCGAGAAGAGTCATTCTCTGTTTCGTAACGTCAGAGTTCATACGGCTGCCGCTTCCCGCAGCAAGAATCACCGCTGATACGTTGGCCTTAGAAGCCATCTTTGACTCCCCTCCTTTTATTGTTACATACTTCTTCAATTAACATTTTACCACAAGTATGCGAAAAATGGAAGAGTTTTTTTGCTTTTTGCCTTGATTTTTTATCGATTTTTGCAAAAAAGCAAGAAAAATATCAAAAAAAATCGCATTTTTTTGATTTTTTTTTGAAAAAACTATTGATTTTTTTAATCGCATGTATTATAATAATTGCGTGGAGAACGGTGGGGACTTGTGTTGAATTTAATCCACTTTGTGTGGAAGTCCACCCTTAACCTTCACGTTTTCAGATACAAATTAAGAAAAAGGAGGCGGTTTCAATGTCTTTTCTCGGTTCTAGCAACTATTCACTTGATTCAAAAAACCGTGTGTTTATTCCGGCTAAATACCGTGAAGATCTCGGAAATGTTTTCTACATAACCAGAAGTCTTGAGCCATGCCTCACAATATACACAGAGGATGAATGGGCGGCATTTCTTCAAAGTCTCGATAGACTTCCCCACACTACGGGCGTAGCTGTCAAGGAATATTTCCTTTCGGCAGCGCAGAAATGCATTCTCGACAACAGCGGAAGAATTATTCTTGATGAAACGCTTATAAAGCACAGCACCATAAAGAAGAGCGTTGTTTTCGTTGGTGCGGGAAGAATGATAAATGTATGGTCAGAAGAGCTTTGGACTGCTCGCGAGGACAACCGCGATATCGACAGTATCCGTTCTATTCTTCTTCAGTACGGACTCTAATCACAAGACGGAAAGGATTGCTAAAATGATGACGAACAATTTCTCGCACACTTCGGTTCTCCTTTTCGAATGTATAGAAGCGCTTAATATTAGAGATGGTTTTACATATGTTGACTGTACCGCAGGCGGTGGAGGTCATTCGCTTGAAATTGCAAAGCGAATGGGAAAGAATTCAAGACTTATCTGCTTTGATAGAGATAAGGACGCTATTGCGGCTGCAACCAAACGACTTTCGGACTATCTCGACAGAGTGACCTTTGTAAACGATAACTTCTCTTCTCTAGAAAGAGTTATAAAGGAGTTCAAAATTAACAATCTCGGAGGTGTGCTTGCGGACCTTGGCTGTAGCAGCTATCAATTCGACACACCTGAGAGAGGATTCAGTTATATGCACGACGCACCACTCGATATGAGAATGGACGTTGATGCTCCGCTTTCTGCATACAACGTGGTAAACGATTATTCAGAGAGCGAATTAAAAAAGATAATTTATGATTACGGCGAGGAGCGTTTTTCTCCAAGAATCGCTGTAGCAATATGTAACGCGAGAGCGAAAAAACCAATAACCACAACCCACGAGCTGACAGAAATCATCAAAGGAGCGATTCCGAGCGCAGCCAAAGCGGACGGCCCCCACCCCGCCAAGCGCACCTTCCAGGCTATCAGAATTGAAGTCAACGGAGAGCTCGACGCTATAAAGCCCTTGATTGATTCTGCGGCGACAAGTCTTGTCGGCGGAGGCAGACTCGCTATCATTTCATTCCACTCCCTCGAGGATAGAATAGTGAAGCAGAGCTACAAATCACTCCTCGGAGGATGCATCTGCCCGAAGGACTTCCCTGTTTGCATCTGCGGCAGAAAGCCCGTTATTAAGGAAATCACTAAGAAACCGATACTTCCCTCAGATGGGGAACTCGAGAGCAATCCTCGCTCCAGAAGCGCCAAGCTCCGAGTAGCTGAAAAAATATAAAGGAGACGTTAAAATGACACAGACTAATAACTACGAGAGATTATACGACAATATGAGAAACAGATTCACAATAGCAAGCGATAATAACGAATATACGCTTGGTGAATATATGCTTATGAAGGCCGACGTTAAGAAAACCGAGGCTGCTGCTCTCCCTGTTGCTTTGCATAACACCGTTACCAAGAGCGAGCTTGCTGTGGCATCTATCACGACCTTTGTCAACGACAAGCTTACTATAAAGACCGTGCCCGAAAAGGACAAGACCATCCGCGCCTTCCCTCTTCGCGCTTCTGCATCTGCTTTTCTCTCCGCATCCGTTGCATGTGCTTTTATTCTCTCCGTTGCTCTCATTGGTGTTAAGGCTATGGGATTCGGTGATAGTGCAAATGCCGATATTTCTGTTGTAGAATACGAGGCAGAGGCTAGTGAAACTGCGGCTGTCCACGAATAATTTAGAATTTCTCTCATAAATTGAATATACGAAAAATAAGATATAGTAATGGACTTTGTCCGCTACTATATCTTTTTTTATTGAAGGAAAATAAGTTGAAAAAGCTCACGAAGAAAACTACCGGCCAAAGAATGACGGCAATATTTTTACTTTTTACTATCTTTGCCGCATATCTGCTATTCAATATATTTAAGCTCGACTATCTGAAATATGATTATTATAGGGAAAAAACCTATGACCAGGTTACCACCTCCTCAAAGTTGACCGCAGAGAGAGGTAATATCTACGATTCAAATATGAATCTGCTTGCCGAAAGCAGCACAGTCTGGCGAATATTCGTATCTACCAGAGATATTCGCAAGGCGGAGAAGGCGGACGAAATCGATTATAAAAAAGTTATAGCCGACGGTCTTGCGCCTATTCTTTCATTAAGCTCGGATTTGATTTATAAAAAGCTTGATGGCTCCAACGTGCTTGACGTTACTATAAAAAAAGCGGCAAGCGAGGATGAATATGAAAAAGTCCTTCAATTTATCAATACTATGGGACTTGAGGAGTTGATTTTTACCGAGGCACAAACCTCGAGGAATTATCCGTCGGGAACGCTTGCGGCGCATGTTCTCGGCTTTACGGGAAGTGATAATCAAGGTCTTTACGGACTAGAATATTACTATGATGATATTCTCGCCGGCGAGGACGGATACTACGTCTATGCAAAGGATGCCAACGGCAACGCCCTAGACACCGAATATTCATCATACTTCCCTGCCACAGACGGTTATAGCATTGTAACCACACTGGACTCATACATACAGTCCGAGCTTGAAGCGGTGCTTGAAACAATACGAGTAAATCATAACGTAAGCAACCGCGTATGCGGTATAGTAATGGACACAAAAAGCGGTGCTATTCTGGGCATGGCTACCTCGTCCCCCTTCGATCCGAACGACCCGTTTACGCTCGATGAGGTATCGGCCAAAAAGCTGGAAGAGTCTGGATATATACAAGGTACTGAGGAATATAACGCATACAAAAACGAGCTGATGCAGGTGATGTGGTCGAACAAGACGGTTAGCGAAACCTACGAGCCGGGTTCCACCTTTAAGATAGTAACGGTAAGTGCGGCGCTCGACCTGGGGGTCGCATCGCCCGAAAACACCTTTTCATGCAAAGGATATGCCGAGGTGGGCGGTTGGCGCATCAGATGTCACAAGACTACCGGACACGGCTCCGGATTCTCGCTTGCCTATGGTCTGCAAATGTCCTGCAACCCTTGCATGATTGCGATTTCGGAGAGAATAGGGGCATCGTCATTTTACGATTACGTAAAAAAATTCGGATACTTTGAGAAAACGGGTATTGACCTGCCGAGCGAGGCGTCTACTATATTCCATAAGGAAGAAAACATTGGCCCCACCGAGCTTGCAACCGCTTCGTTCGGTCAGCGCTTCAAGGTGTCTATAATCAATCAACTCACAGCCATCTCTGCAGTTGCAAACGGTGGAAAGCTCGTGACACCATACGTCGTTGATAAGGTTATCGACTCGGAAGGAAATATCGTTTCACAGCACAAAACCGAGGTAAAGCGAAGAGTAATCTCCGAGGACGTTGCAAGGACGGTATCGGATATTCTTATCGAAGGTGTGTCGGGCGATGGTGGAGCAAAAAATGCGGGTGTTTCGGGCTATGATATAGCTGCAAAGACGGGAACGTCGCAAAAGTTCGATATTCTCGACGAGAACGGCAATTCATATCTCAGAATAGGCTCAACAGTTGCCTATTCGGCAAACGAGGAAAGCGGAATCTCGGTAATAATAGTCGTTGACGAACCGAACTCGCAAGTCAAATACGGCAGCGTGGTTGCCGCACCTTACGTTTCGGCAGTTCTCGAAAAGGTGCTACCCTATCTTGAATTCAAATCAAATGCCGAGGAGTTTAATTCAAGCGTTGAAAGCTACATAGGTATGAACGTGAACTCTGCGGTTGCAAAGCTCAAGGAAGGAAAAATTGCTTATGAGATCATAGGGAACGGTGATACCGTGCTAGCACAGACACCAAGCTCAGAGGAATCGATAACCCTGCCGCTTTCAAAGGTTATATTGTATACAGAACGAAAGAGCGAGGATTACGCTACAGTTCCCAATCTCGTGGGCAAGGATCTTGCCACCGCGATAAAAACGGCAATAAACGCAGGGCTTAACATAAGATTATCGGGCGCTACAGCCTCCGCACCGTATTCGGATGACATAGTGTGCGAGCAATCTCTGCCACCTGACGATAAGGTCAAGCGCGGAACGGTAATAATCATTCGCGCAATAAATACAAATTACGAGGACTAAATATGAAAATAAAAGATTTGATTTTCCCTGATGAATACATATTTTCCGAAATAAGCGGTGACGAAGAGGTAACGAAAATCTCCGCGGATATAAATGATATCACCGAAATCACGCTATTGATAATTCCAAATTCAAAAAAACTACCTAAGGCTATTAGTACGAACATTATTCCCACCGCAGTTATCTGCGATGCCGATGCGATTTTGCCCAAGGCATTTCCTAAAATTGTAGTTAAAAATCCGCGTCTTGCTCTATCAAACATCGCTTGCAGATTTGAGGAAATTGACTTTTCCAAAATGAAGCTTATCGGTGTGACGGGAACAAATGGAAAAACCACAACGGCAACCTTTATAAAAAAAATGCTTGAGAGCGAGGGGCGCAAGGTAGGCTTTATCGGAACGGGAAAAATCGAGATAGGTGAGTGGGAGCTGACTGAAAAGAATTATTCGATGACCACCCCCGATCCCACCGCGCTTTATAAGTCGCTCAAGCTGATGGAAAACCAAGGATGCACAGCCGTGGTTATGGAAGTGTCGAGCCACGCTTTAGCTCTCGACAAGGTATCGCCGCTTATATTTGATTACGCGGTATTCACGAATCTATCGGCAGAGCATCTGGACTTTCACGATAACATAGAGGAATATTATCAGGCAAAAAATCGCTTGTTTAGCAGAGCGAGAACTGCTATTTTCAATGTTGACGACTCATATGCCGAGCGAGCTTATCAAGAGTTCAGCGGGCGAAAAATCAGCGTAGGCTCTGTCAGAGAAGCCGATATTCGCGCGACCGATGTTCATAATCGCGGTATTTCCGGCATTGATTACATATACCGTTGGAAATCATATTCATTCAGAATGTCACTAAATATTGCAGGTATTTTTAACGTCTACAATACTCTGCTCGCCGCAGCTGTATGCATAGATATAGGATGTAAGCCCTGCTTGGTCAAAGAGGCGGCAAAAAGCGTGCAAACTATCCCCGGACGGTTCGAAATAATAAAAGACGAAATAACGGTAATAATAGATTATGCACACACGGAACACGCATATTATAATATAATGAAGGAATTGAACAAAATAAAGGGTGCAGGAAGGCTATATGTTGTGTTTGGTTGCGGCGGTGAGCGTGATAAATCCAAGCGTCCAAAAATAGCCGAGGCGGTAGAAAAATTTGCAGACAAAATAATAGTGACAACCGACAATTCACGTGCCGAAAACCCAAAAGATATTATTACCGACATAATCCACGGATTCAAGAGGAAAAACTATGAGGTCTGCGAGGATCGAGAGGCGGCAATAAAAAAGGCGATTTTGGATGCGGATTTTGGTGACACGGTTGCAATAATCGGCAAGGGCGCAGAAAAATACAATATTGACAAAGACGGCTACCATGAGTTCGACGAAATTAAAATTGCTAAAGATTGCCTTAAATTAAGAAAGGCTGATGGAAAATATGCGCATTAGACTGGGTATGCCAATGAGTCTTTGCGAGATTGCCCGTGCGGTTGGCGGCGAGGTCTTTGGAAACGATCAAAAAATAACGCATATTACCACCGATTCAAGAGAAATACAGAAGTATGATCTCTTTATAGCAATACAAGGCGAGAGATTTGACGGCGAGGAATACGTCCCCGAGGCGATTAACAAAAGTGCAGTTCCAATGTCAAGATTTGAGCTTGAAAAAGGAATTCGAGTAGCGAAAACGCGTGATGCCCTGCTCTTACTCGCTGGTTATTATATAAGCAAGCTAAAAAAACTAAAATATAAAATAGCAATAACCGGCAGCGTTGGTAAAACAACTACAAAGAATTTTTTGAAGATAATTCTCTCCGAGCAATATAAAACGCACGCAAACGAGGGAAACTATAATAATGAAATCGGAATGCCGCTTTCGGTATTATCCGCCCCAGAGGATACCGCAGTGCTTATCTGTGAGCTTGGAATGAATCATGCGGGCGAAATAGCAAGAATGTCAGGCGTTCTTCGCCCTGATATTGCGGTAATCACAAACATCGGTAGCTCGCATATTGGGAATCTAGGCTCGCGTGAAGCTATTGCGAAAGCCAAGCTTGAGGTAGCAGAATATATAAACAACGGTGTACTTCTAGCACCCGATAGTGAGCCTTTAATTGCAAACGCCGGAAATACAATTAGGTTTTCGACGAGTAATCCATATGCAGATTTTTACCTCTCATATATAGGTAAAAAGAATATATCCATTCTCAAAAACGGTAAAGAACTATTAAACACAAACTGCGCGTTTTCGGAGCAGTATTTGCAAATTTCCTTGCTAATTTCCACCGCTATTGCGGCTTTGATCAATCTTCCAAATGACGTTATCAAACGAGGCATTTTGCAAATTTCACAGAAAAATATCAGGCAGAAAATAGTTTCGCGGGATAAGTACAACTTTTATACCGATTTTTACAACTCATCACCCGAATCGGTTTTCGCTGCCATAGACACCATAATGAAGTCCGAAGAATTCACACAAAAGAGCGTGCTACTTGGTGATATATTAGAGCTTGGAAATTATTCCGAAGTGATGCATCAAGAAATTGGAAAAAGGATGTGCGAATACGCGCTACATCATATCTTCCTTTTCGGTCCTATGTCAAAGCACATTTTCGATGGCGCAGTCGATGCCGGCTTCCCTCTCGAGCGAATATTCTTAAACGAAAATTTGAACGCACCCGAGATTACCGCGCAACAGATAAAAGATTTCTGTACGGATAACGAAATAATACTTATGAAGGCCTCGCGTCTTATAAAGCTTGAGCGAGTGCTGGATTACTTTCCGGAATAACAACATTATAAGGGGTTAGCAATGCATTTAATTCTATATGCCGCTATAATTATTCTAACATTTTCTTTAACAGCACTATTTGAACACAAGCTCATCCCTCTATTAAAAAGTCGGGCAAATCAACCTATCTACGCGGATGGCCCCGTCTGGCACTTATCAAAAAGCGGAACACCAACAATGGGCGGTGTTGCCTTTTTGCTGGCAGCAATTATTACCTTGCTGCCCGTTTCGCTTATTCTTATTACGCGCAGTGAAAATACAAAGGTTGGAATATCGCTCTTACTCTCTCTTATCTATGCCACTACTAATTCTCTAATTGGAATATTCGATGACCTGACTAAGCTTCGGAGGAAAGCAAACGCAGGGCTTACACCAATGCAAAAAATCTTTTTCCAACTGATTTTTGCTATTATATTTCTTATGGCAAGGGCGCGCTTTATTGGCGATACGGGCATACTCCGCTTTTCCTTTGGAAATATTGATATCGGCTTCCTTTATTACCCGCTTGCGCTGATAATGCTTCTCGGCATTGTCAACTGCGCGAATCTTGCCGACGGAATTGACGGGCTTGCATCAAGCGTTGCCTTTACAATAGGAATAATCCTTCTGCTTATATATAACGACAAAGCAGCCGACGTGGGACTTATTGCCTCCGCTCTAATTGGCACGAGCATTGGTTTTTTATTATTCAACATTCACCCTGCAAAGATATTTATGGGCGATACCGGCTCACTCTTTTTCGGTGCTCTGGCAATATCCGCATCATTTTCTCTCGGCAATCCGCTTCTTATGATACTCCCCGGCGGTGTTTACGTAATAGAAGGCGTATCGGTCATATCACAGGTTATTTATTTCAAGATGACGGGTAAACGCTTATTTAAGATGGCCCCCTTGCATCACCATCTTGAGAAATGCGGTATGAGCGAGTGCAAGATATGTATGATAGCAATTATAGCCACTCTGGTCCTTTCGATTCCTTTGCTTATAATTTCACCCATATGAAAATAATTGATATTCGAAAAAAGCTCCGTTATAGCAATAGAAACCTCTTTGACGGATTATTTGCGCTCGCAGTAATTCTCGTAACTCTGTACGGCACACTTATGGTATTCAGCGCAGGAACGGCTTATGCCGAGGCGAGATACGGCGATGCACTCTATTTTGTAAAAAAACAAACGGTTTGGCTATTAGTCGGCTTTGCCGTTATGTATATCACCTCGCGGATAGAACCGTCGATGTACAAAAAATATACGCCGTATTTCTACGGAATTACCATCCTTCTTCTCATAATGGTACTGATAGTCGGCTTCGTAGGAAACGGCGCACAGCGCTGGATTTCTATCGGTCCGCTGACTATTCAGCCGTCGGAAATCGGAAAGCTGTCGCTCATTATGATGCTTGCTCTCTACTTCAGCAAATTCGAGGACAAGGCACTTGATTATAAAAGCAACAAAAACGTATTTATATACGGCACGTTATATCCCTGCCTTATAATGCTTTTGCCAATAATACTCGTTATGCTGCAGAAGCATCTTTCCTGCATTATCATACTCGGGTCTATCGGTCTTATAGTGATATTTCTCTCCGGCATAAATCCTAAATACATATACGCGTTCTGTATCGTCGGAGTAATCGCGGTGGCGTGTCTTGCGCTGTTCACAGATTACACCAAGGAACGCATAACGGTATGGCAAGACCCCGAAGCATATAAGCTGACAGGCGGCTGGCAAACGCTTCAGGGACTTATGGCTATCGGCTCGGGAGGTCTCTTTGGTGTAGGATACGGTGAGAGCATACTGAAGCATTGCTACGTATCCGAGCCAGCCAACGATATGATATTCGCTATACTCTGCGAGGAACTGGGCTTCTTTGGAGCTTTTATCGCGATGCTTCTGTTTGCTTTGCTTATCGCGCGAGGCGTCAAAATTGCAATAAGATCGAACGAGGTATACGAGCGACTGCTGGTACTCGGTATATGCGTAAAAATGGCTGTGCAGGTTCTGCTGAATATAGCAGTTGTCACAAACACAATACCTAACACCGGAATTTCACTTCCCTTTTTCAGCTACGGTGGCTCGTCGCTAATAATGCTATTCTTTGAAATGGGCATAATACTATCGGTATCAAGATACTCCAAAATTGCGAAGTAGAGGTATAATATGAACGTAATATTGACAGGCGGCGGAACAGCCGGTCACGTGAATCCTGCAATAGCCATAGCAGAGGAAATACTGATTAATGAGCCTAGGGCGAAAATACTCTTCATCGGTCGCGACGGCGGGGCGGAAAACGATGCGGTGAAAAAAGCGGGGCTAGAACTTACTACCCTGAAATTGAAAGGATTAAGACGAAAAATCACAGCCGAAAACCTGAAAAGTATATATTACGCGCTCTCTGCATACCGCAGGGCGAAAGAAATAATCAAGGACTTCAAGCCCGATGTAATACTCGGCACGGGCGGTTACGTATGCTGGCCGGTGCTTCGCGCGGGGCAAAGGCTTGGTGTACCTACCGCCATTCATGAATCAAACGCAGTTCCCGGATTAACCACCAAGCTACTTGCGAAAAGGTGCGACAAGGTTTTACTAAACGATACCAATGCTGAAAAATACCTGAATAAGGGTGCTAATACCCTCGAGGTGGGAAATCCCTTGCGCAAAGGATTCAAAAAGGTAAAAAGAAGTGAAGCAAGGAAGGCGCTCTCACTTTCGGAAGATGATTTTTTTATACTATCCTTCGGCGGAAGCATAGGTGCCGAACAGCTGAACGAGGCCATCATAGGTGTAATGGAGGAATACTCTGTGCCTGCGAAGAAGGTAAAACACATTCATGCGGTGGGGAAAAGATACTATGATACTATAAAAGAAAAAAGGCTCACCGAGGGATATTGCGGGTGTCAAATAGTGGACTATATTGATAATATGCCGACGATGCTCTCGGCTGCTGATATAGTAATTGCGCGTGCGGGTGCGATGACTATCTCCGAGATTGCTTCGGTTGGTGTAGCGTCAATACTGATACCGTCACCAAACGTATCTGGCAATCACCAGTTAAAAAATGCGATCAAGCTGCAAGATGCAGATGCATCACTGGTTATCGAGGAAAAAGAGCTAACGACAGAGAGGCTGAAATCGGCAGTAAAGATGCTAAAAACTAACGAAAACGCGCGAAAAAACAAGGCAAAAAACATTTCACGCTTTTCAACACCGAATGCATCAAAATTGATAGTAAAAGAGTTAAAAACGATCATTTTTGACGAATAGGGCGATTTTTGAATCAGGTGCAAAGCTGTTTCATGGGCAGAGCATAAACTCTGCCCTGCTTTTTTATTTTGATAATTAAAAAAATGTTAATAGAAAATTAAATATTTTAAATCTATTGAAAATAAAAAAAGCTTATGTTATACTATATATAAATAAAAATATTGTCTAATTACGCATACGGGAATTCCCCCATGGCGTTTAGCATAAAACACGGAGGAATATAAAATGGAATTTGATTTTGAACAGGTTTACGACAGTGGCGTCAGCATTAAGGTTATCGGCGTAGGCGGCGGCGGAAACAACGCAGTCAACCGCATGATTTCCACCAATATTCGCGGTGTGGAATTCATCGCAGTTAACACCGACAGTATGGCTCTTGATACCTCTTGCGCTGCCAAGAAGCTCGTAATAGGTGACAAAATCACTCACGGTAAGGGCGCAGGTGCTAACCCCGAGGTTGGTAAGCGCAGTGCCGAGGAGTCCATTGAGCTTGTACGCGATGCCCTTCAGGGTGCTGACATGGTATTCATC
>CAYXAC010000015.1:0-13784 GCA_964463025.1 uncultured Ruminococcus sp. | reverse complement strand
GCATACCGTTCTACAAGGTTTAAGTATGAAATATTTTGCAAAAATTAAGTATCTCGGCACCTCCTTTCACGGCTTTCAGGTACAGCCGGGTCTTCGCACCGTGCAGGGCGAGCTTAACGTAGCACTCGACCAGGCCTTTGGACTTCCGTGCAAGGTTACCGGCTGCAGCCGCACCGATGCAGGCGTACACGCAAACGAGTTCTGTTTGACTGTCGAATGTGACGGCGGAACTATCCCTGCCGAGAAGCTTCCAATAGCTGTTTCTAGATTTCTGCCCGAGGATTTGTCCATGTTTTATGCAAAAGAGTGCGATAGGAGCTTTCATCCACGCTATGACGTAAAGGAAAAGGAATACCTCTACAGAATAATGAACACCAGGATTTACGACCCGTTTTACTACGGCAGAGTGTGGTTTTTACCGAGGTATATTGACGACTCGGCTCTTGAGAAAATGAATGCCGCTGCGAAGCATTTCATCGGCAAAAACGACTTCTCCACTTTTATGGCAGAAGGCTCTGATGTCGAGGATACCGTGCGTAATATCACGGCTCTTTCGGTTGTGCGTGACGGTGATTTTATTGACGTTAAAATCAGCGCTGACGGCTTTCTTTACAATATGGTACGCATCATAGTCGGTACTCTCACTGAGGTCGCATTCGGAAGAATGTCACCCGACGATATTCCCGAAATAATAGCCTCTCACGATCGCTCTCGCGCGGGAATGACCGCGCCTGCCGAGGGCCTTTACTTAAATCGCGTTATGTATTGATTTTCCAAATTTACCAGACAATATTCATAATAAAAAAACGATCCGTGTGACAAGATTACTAAAAAGTCACACGGATTTTCGTTTTTATCGGGAGTCAACTTATTATGAATAGATTTAAGAAAGCATTAAAGATAGCGGCGATAACTATTTTTTCATTATCTGTTTTAGCAACCGTTATCCTTGGCGCGCTTGCAATTTTTGTATACAAAGGAATAAATTTCGAGGCAGATGAGCGACTTTTCGAGGGCTCGCTATCATTTGAATCTACCACCTTTTACGCTTCGAGCGACGGCGAGGAATACACGCCAGTCGCGATAGAGCAGTCGGGAAGTGTCAGGAAAATATTTTATTCGGGTGATGAAATAAGTCCCTATCTGAAGAACGGCTTTATTGCCGTAGAGGACAAGATTTTTTACACCCACAAGGGCTTTGATATAAAGCGTAGTATTCTAGCTGCCCTAAACTATATCACAGGTAGGGAACGCGTTTTCGGCGCTTCAACGATAACCCAGCAGGTAGTCAAAAATATCAGCGGCGACAACGATATGACGGTAAAGCGCAAGCTCACCGAAATTATAAGAGCTATACACATTGAGCGTAATTTCAGCAAAGACGAAATTCTCGAGGTCTACCTCAACGTAATCCCGATGAGCGACAACATCTTCGGTGTAGGTGCGGCATCGCGAGCCTATTTCGGCATCGAGCCGAGCGAGCTTTCGCCGGCTGAGGCGGCGACGCTTATCGGCATCACAAACGCACCTACCGCCTATAACCCTTACAGTAATCCCGAGTCCTGCCGTAAGAAGCGTGATATTGTACTGTCGGTTATGCACGCAGACGGAGTTATTAACGATGAGGAATACAGCGAGGCTCTGGAAACACCGCTTACCGTAATTCCGAGAGAGAAGCGCATCGATCGCTTTGACTCCTGGTTCGTTGAGGTAGCGATAGATGAAATTTCTAGCGACCTTGCCGCAAAGTACGACCTCTCCGAGTCTGCCGCACGTATGATGCTGCTTGGTGGCGGCTACAAGGTCTACACCACGATGGATGTCGAGGTGCAGAAATCGCTCGAAGCATACTTTGAAAACACCGATAATTTCCCCGAGGAGATAGCGAACGGACTCAACTATGCTATGGTAGTTACCGATTCAAAAACAGGCAACCTTGCAGGCGTTATCGGCAGAGTCGGCAAGAAGGAAGGTAATCGCCTCTTAAATCACGCGGCAATACCTCATACTCCCGGCTCGGTAATGAAGCCTATCGCTCTCTACGCGCCCCTTATCGACGAGGGCAGAATTAATTGGGCAACTGTGATTGACGATGTGCCTACCACATTTATTGAAAGCGATGACGGCTACAGGGAATATCCCTACAATTCGCCTAAAGTTTACGACGGCCTCACCGCTATCTCCGATGCGATAAGGCAGTCAAAAAACACCATAGCCGTTAGGCTCTCGGATATGCGCACGCCTCGTATCATTTTTGACTCACTCACCCAGGACTACGGATTCTCGACTCTTATCGAGAGTGAAAAGACGAAGGACGGCAGAATTCTCACCGACGTCGCAACCGCCCCGATGGCACTCGGTCAGCTTGGGCGCGGCGTATCGCTTCTTGAATTAACCGAGGCATACAGCGTCTTTACAGGCGGCGGAGTGAAAAGAAAAATGCGCTCCTATCTTTACCTCGATGACTACAAGGGCAGACGAGTGCTTGATAACGAGCAGGAAAACAAGCCTATAATCAAAGACAGCACCGCAAAAATTATGAATCAACTCCTTATTGGTGTTGTGAACGACGGCACAGCGAAGTCAATAACGTTGAATAAAACCGTCGCCACCGCAGGCAAAACAGGCACCTCGGGCGGCAGTCGTGATAAAATGTTTGTAGGCTACACGCCATACTACACGGCGAGCATTTGGTGCGGCTACGACTCGGGCGAGCGTGCCGTCACCGGACTCTCAAAAAGCCATCTTGAAATATGGGACACAGTTATGAGCGAAATACACGCCATACGCCTCTCGAGCGAGGAAAGTATCGAACGATTTTCCACCGCCGAACTCCTATATCTGCCGTACTGTAAGGACTCAGGAGCGCTTTACACCGACGTTTGCGTCTACGACCCGAGAGGGAACAGACGCGACTACGGTTATTTCACGCAGGATAATCAGCCACGCGGCGAATGCTCTCGCCACGTGCTTTGCCTCTACGACACCGAGAGCAAGGCGGTAGCCAATCAGAATTGCCCAAAGGAGAATCTTCTAGCCGTCGCCCTCCTGAACATTAGCGACCGCAATTTCCCAAAGGAAATATACGTCACCGACTCGGAATACGTCTACCGTGACATCAGCGGTTACGCAAACCGCCCAGAAGACGCCTCTCTCCCATATTTCTACTACGCACTACCACCCGACACCTATGTCGGCGTGACAAATCGCAAAAAGCAGTTCAACTGTAGCTGTAATATTCATTAAATATACTTTACTTTTCACCTCGCTTGTGCTAAAATATAAGCGAGGTGATTAAATGGATTACGAGGTTAAATATTCTGCAAGGCGCACGATAGCCCTTTCAATAAAAGACAGCGGGCTTGTTGTGAAAGCACCGTTTGGCACTACGCGCGAGAAAATCGAGAGTGTTGTTATTTTGCACAGAAGTTGGGTAGAGAAACATATAAAAGCGCAAGCCGAGCGTAACGTACGCATAGGCACTCTGACCGACGAGAGAATAAAGGAATTAAAGAAACTTGCAAAAAAAATAATTCCACCTAAAGTGGAGTATTATGCGAAAATTATGGGTTTAAAATACAGCAGAATCACCATAACAAGCGCGAAAACGCGTTTTGGCTCCTGCTCATCAAAGGGAAACTTGTCCTTCTCCTATCGCCTTATGCTATACCCCGAGGCAGCGATTGACTACGTAATAGTCCACGAGCTTGCCCACCTCGTTGAGATGAACCACTCCGACAGATTCTACCGCATAGTCGCTTCGGTAATGCCCGACTATAAAGCACGACAGAAAATATTAAAAAAGTGAGAAACGCTTCGCTTGCGCTTCTCACTTTTTTTCTTCATTATTTTTAATATGATTTTTCAGCACGATGTTAATATACTGTGAAAGTGACCTATCGTCGCTCTCTGCCATTTCCTTGATTTTTTCAAGGATGTCCCAGTCGATTGTAATGCTTATTTTCTCCTTCAAGGGCTTCATATGAATCTCCTTTTTTCTTTTATAACATTATTATATCAAATAAAGCGAAAAAATCTTGACAAGTAGGATAAAATCTGCTAAAATAGCAGTATATACTATAAAATATGCTAAAAGGAGATTGAAATGAAAACAATTAAAACCTTCGTCAAAATCACGGTCCTTGCTTTGTCGCTTCTGCTTTTGTCCTCTTGCGGACTCTTTGAGTGCAAGCATAAGGAATATAGCGAGAAGGTAGTCGAGCCTAACTGCTTTGCAGAGGGCTATACCGAGCACACTTGTACGAAGTGTGAGGAGAGCTATAAGGATAACATCACACCTAAAACTCATCATTATTTCGCAGGCGAAGCCTGTCCCAACTGCGGTATGGAGGAGATAACCGAGAACATCACTCCCGATACCGAGTGGTATAATGCCGAAACTGCAGTCTTCGAAATTACTACCAAGGAGCAGCTTGCAGGTCTTGCATCTCTCGTTAATTCGGGAACGGATTTCAGCGACGTGAAGATTTATCTTGATGCCGACATCGACCTCGGCTACTACGAGTGGATTCCTATCGGTAATGCCGAGAATGCATTCAACGGCACATTTGACGGTGACGGTCATACCGTTTCGGGACTCAAAATCAATGCTAATTATGATTACGTCGGCTTCTTTGGTAAAGTAAGCGGAAAAATATCTAATTTCAGCATTGTAGAGGCAAATATTTACGTTAAGCGTGACCATAACTACGTTTCTATTGCTTGTGGATATTCGACAGGTGACATCAAAGAAATAAGCACTGACGGCTTTATCGAAGCACCTAAATCAAATTCTGTTGGAGCAATCGCCGGTGCAGTAGCGCCTGCCTCAATAGAGTATTCGAATCTTACCAACAAGGCTAGCATCAATGCGCAGAACTACGTAGGCGGTATTATAGGTCACGTTAACGCTAGCGGAATTTTACAGACTAATTATATTAGCAATACAGGTAGTGTTAAGGGCGTTACGCAGGTTGGCGGTGCTGTTGGTTACGTCAAGGGAGCATCCAGCTCTATCGTATCGGGTGTATCTGTTTCTGCCGACATCGTTGCTGATTACTGCATCGGAGGTGTGGTAGGCAAGGCGGAGAACGTTATAATTTCCACCTGCACAAACGATGGTTCAACCATTACGGCTAATTCTTACTACACGTCTGGTTCTAACTTCTACGTATGGCTTGGCGGCTTTGTAGGTGATGGATATGGCGTAGATAATTGCGTAAATAACATTGATATTACATATAATGCCAAAGGCTCGTATGTGGGCGGTATAATCGGATTCGCCAGAAATAATATAAATAACTGTACTAATAACGGTGATATTACGACTAATACAAATTGTGTTGGTGGTGTTGCGGGTGAGATAAATTCTTCTGCGGAAAGAAATATAAGCAATCTCACTAATACAGGTAATATAGCTGGTAACTCCAAAGTTGGCGGTGTTGTTGGTTGTTTGTATCAGGTTAGTGATCAATGTGGATCATGGTATGCTGAAACAAATAAACAAACATGTTATTATGGTAGTTATGGTAACCATCTTCATTGTTTTACGACAACTTTAAGTAATGCATTAAATTCGGGTAATGTTACTTCCGAAGAATCGTATGGTGGTGGAATTGTCGGTTACGTCGAATTGAAATCTACCTATAAAGAAACCTATAGGTATTGCTGTACATCATCTTATTACGAACATGGTGGTCATTCATGCACATTTTATGGTGATTTTAGATTAAATTCTAATAATTTGGGCAATACAGGAAATGTTGTTGGAAAAAATGTAGGCGAAATCTTTGGACAATTTTCCTCTGATGCTCCCTCTACTATTGTTACCTACACCGTAATAGGTAAGGTTACTGTGAATGGTGAAGTAAAAGAGGGGACCTACGACGTTGGTGCAAATACCAACCTCACCCTTTCGGGCAGGGAAATTTACACCGAAGAAGAAAATACCGAAACGGTTGAATAAGCAACGAAAGAGCAGGGGATAAAAACCTCTGCTCTTTTGCTATGTTTTGACGTAATGAATATTGGTAGGGGACGTCGAGTCGCCGTCCCGAGGTTTGAATACACATAGTATTATATACAGGCGATTTGTTCATCCTCATCCGTCTTGCTTCGCAAGCCACCTTCTCCTGTCTTGAAGAAGGCTATTTATCGGGACGTCGAGTCGCCGTCCCCTACGGTAATGATTTAATTAATGTGCCGTTACTTATGGCGCTGCTTAATTAACCCAATTGCGCTGTTTACTACGGGTAATTACACTTTACGAAAAAATCAGCTCGTGATTTACGAGTCTATCGCCGTCATACTCGAGCTTGAGAGAGAAGAATGGCGCATCCGATTCGATAAGGTCGAGGAAGATGTGGTCACCCTCCCAAAGCGGCAGCTTTCGTATATCAGCCTTTGGCAGCCAGACCAGCTCGCCCTCGTCACAATCATAATTTACCTCACCCTCGTAGCCGTTCGCGGTGAAAAGATGCATATATTCAGTACCATACTTGTCCGAAACGAAGGTGACAATTCCTCTGTACCTTAAATTCTTCGGTGCAATTCCGCACTCCTCGCGTATCTCGCGCAGGGCACAGTCATGCGGCGATTCGCCTGCCTCGAACTTACCGCCAACGCCAATCCACTTGTCACGGTTCATATCATTTCTTTTTTTCACACGATGTATCATAAGATACCTGCCGTCTTCTTCTATGTAGCACAGAGTAGTGTTTATCATACAAAAAACCTCACATTTGATATAATTATTTTACCATTTTAGAAAGCAAAAATCAAGCAGGAAAATAAAGTGTGTGCTTTTTGTTAAAATGTATAAAAACGGTTGACTTTTATTGTAAAATGTGTATAATAGTTAAGTGGTTAACTATTACCGGAAAAGGAGTAAAAAATGTCCGATACAAAGCTATCGCAGGCTATCGAGATGATGATCCGCACCGATCATATGCACAAGGCGTTGATAGATTCGCGTGTGCGAGATATAGGAATACACCGCACCCAGCACAGAATTCTTATGCATCTTGCAAGACACGAGAAGCTCCCCTCGCAAAAGGAGCTTGCCGAGCATCTTGACGTCACGCCTGCCGCCGTAACCGGCGCACTCAAAAAAATCGAAAATGACGGCTACGTTGAACGCACCCTCGGTCACGACAACAGATATAACGAGCTTCGCATCACCGATAAGGGCAGGGAGCTTGTAGAGCTTACGAGAGAAATATTCTCGGAGGCAGATACCTCTATGTTTGAGGGCTTTTCCGACGAGGAGCTTGACAGCTACATATCCTCACTTGAAAAGCTTCAGGCAAACATCAGAAAGCAGCAAGAAAGGAAGGAAACGAAATGAAAAGGTGGTTTAAGTACGTAAAGCCCTATCTTTCATCATTTATACTCGGTCCGCTTGGAATGATAGTCGAGGTAATAGGTGAGATGTTTATGCCGATTCTGCTCGCCAAGCTTATCAACAATGCCAACGCAGGCACGCTTGACGACGGCATGATAATAGGCATCGCAGGCGCGCTTATTGGCATAGTGCTCCTAATGATGGCAGGAGGTGTTGCGGGTGCATATTTCGGCGCAAAGGCATCGGTCAATTTTGCCGCAGATCTTCGCCGCGACCTCTATGCAAAGGTACAGCAGTACTCCTTTGCCAACATAGATAAATTCTCTGCAAGCTCGCTTGTCACGAGAATGACCAACGATGTCACCCAGATGCAGAACTTCGTCAATATGCTTCTGCGTATGGCGCTTCGTTCGCCGGGTATGCTTATTGGTGGTATCATAATGGCGGTAATGCTCAAGCCCAGTCTTTCGGTTGTGCTTGCGGTGACTATTCCGCTTATGCTTGCGGTTATCTTCGTCCTTATCAGAATCGGCTTCCCTAGATTTGAGCGACTACAGAAGAAGGTTGATAAACTCAATTCCACCGTTCGCGAGAACGTCACTAACGTTCGTGTTGTAAAATCCTTTGTCCGTGAGGACTACGAGGTAGAAAAATTTGAGCGTGATAACTCCGATCTAAAAAATTCGGGTATGAACGCCGTAAAGCTTATGATCTTTATGGGTCCCGTAATGAACGTATTTATGTACATCACGGTTATTGCGGTTATCTGGCTTGGACACAGAATCGTGCTTGATGGAGATATGCTCGTCGGTGACCTTTCTGCCTTTATCACCTTTACTACGCAGATACTTTCCTCGCTTATGATGGTCACCTTCCTCTTTATGATGTCCTCCAGAGCACTCGCGTCAGCAAAGAGAATTTGTGAAGTTCTCGACGAGGAAATCGACATAAACGACACAAATTCCTCGGCAGAACATAAAATTGTCAAGGGTGATATCGAATTTAAGAACGTTTCCTACCGCTATTACAAGAACAGCGAGGAGGCGGTGCTTGAGGATATAAATCTCAAAATTCCCGCAGGCTCGACCATTGGTATTATAGGCTCAACAGGCTGTGGCAAGACTACTCTTATTTCTATGATTCCTCGTCTTTATGACGTAGATTCGGGTGAGGTTACGATAGACGGAATCAACGTAAAGGATTATTCTCTCGTTAATCTCCGTGATGGCATAGGTATGGTGCTTCAGAAGAACCTTCTGTTCTCCGGAACGATAGCAGAGAATCTTCGTTGGGGTGATGCTGATGCAACCGATGAGGAGATGATTCGCTCGGCAGAGCATTCAGCCGCGCACAAGTTTGTTTCCACATTCACCGACGGCTACGACACCGAGCTTGAGAAGGGCGGTATGAATCTCTCGGGCGGTCAGAAGCAAAGACTGTGTATTGCAAGAGCGCTTCTCAAGAAGCCGAAGATCCTCATTCTCGACGACTCTACTAGCGCTGTCGATACTGCAACCGAGGCTCAGATAAGAGCAGCCTTTGCAACCGACCTACAAGGCTGCACCAAGATTATTATTGCGCAGCGTATCAGCTCGGTTAAGGATGCCGATGAAATAATCGTTATGAATGACGGCAGAATCACCGGAATCGGCACTCACGAGCAGCTGCTTGAGAGTAACGACGAGTACAGTGAAATTTACTATTCACAGATGGATAAGAAGGAGGCGTAATATGGCTAGAACGTTAGAACAGCTCAAAAAGCAATATAACAGCGTCTCTCACGGTCAGTCGCTTCGCGGAGGTGGTCCAGGCAGAGGTCCCGGCCCTAGAGCCAAGGGCAAGCCCAAGAATATGGGCGCAACCGTCAAGCGTCTGCTTAACTATGTCGGCAAATATAAGCTCCGCCTTATATCCGTATTCCTATGTATGCTTCTCACGACGGTCAGCTCGCTTTGCGCAGGTTACCTTATCGCACCGATAATCAACCGCATCACTCTCGCGGTAAATCCCGAGGCAGCTCTCGAGTACAGCGCTCTTGAGCTTTTGGCGGATAAAGTAATCGAAGCATTCGCTTCGACACCTCTTATTTCCTCGCTTATGGTGAACGCTGCCGCCGAGGTAACCGTTTACGTATTTGCGGCAATTCTCATTCTTGCTTTGGTATATGGCATTTCGGCATTCGGCAGCTATATACAGTCGCGCCTTATGCTTACCATATCGCAGAACTCTATTCAGAGTATAAGAAGCGACCTCTTCAAGAGTCTGCAAAAGCTTCCCGTCAGATATTTTGACTCTCATCCCACGGGTGAGATAATGAGCCGATTCACAAACGACGTTGACAACATAGACGTAATGCTCAATAACTCGCTGACCTCAATAGTTAGCGGCGTTATCACCCTCTTGGGTACGTTCATCTTTATGCTTACCACGAATATCTGGCTCACGCTTATCACCGTGTTGTTCCTTCCGCTTCTTCTCTTTGCGGCAGGCACTATCGCAAAGAATTCCTCGAAGTATTACAGCGCTCAGCAGGCGGCTCTCGGTGCGGTTAACGGCTACATCGAGGAAACCATCAGCGGCCAGAAGGTTATCAAGGTATTCAACCACGAGGACGAGTGTATTGACGAAATGCATCTTCTCAACGAGGATCTGCGCGATAAGCAGGAGAAGGCACAGTTCTGGGGCGGTGTCACGGGTCCGATAATGCACAACATCAGCCTTATCTCATACGCCGTGACACTCGGTGTTGGCGGTATGCTCATTCTTTATAAAGGCTTCACCCCCGGCGCGCTTACTGTATTTGCTACCTACTCGAAGCAGTTCTCAATGCCCATCAACCAGCTATCAATGCAGGTTTCCACCCTCTTTGCCGCCCTCGCAGGAGCAGAGCGAGTGTTCAAGGTTATGGACGAAGCCCCCGAGACTCCCGATGCCGATGATGCTATCACCGACGAAATCAAGGGACACGTCATTATGGAGAACGTCACCTTCGGCTACAACTCCGATAAAACCGTTCTAAAAAATATATCCCTTTACGCCCGTCCTGGTCAGAAGATAGCCTTCGTCGGATCGACCGGTGCAGGTAAAACCACGATAACCAACCTCTTGAATCGCTTCTACGATATAGAGGAGGGAACTATCACCATCGACGGCAAGCCGCTGAAGTCATATAGCCGCGATTTCTTACGCAAGAACATCGCTATGGTGCTTCAGGATACTCACCTTTTTACAGGCACGGTTATGGAGAATATCCGTTACGGCAGACTTGATGCCACCGATGAGGAGGTAATCGCTGCAGCTAAAACCGCAAGCGCGCATAGCTTCATTATGCGTCTTGAGCACGGCTATGATACCGTACTCGAGGGCGACGGTGCCAATCTCTCGCAGGGACAGCGCCAGCTTCTCAATATCGCGAGAGCCGCACTTTCCAAGGCACCGATACTTGTTCTCGACGAAGCGACCAGCTCTGTAGATACCCGTACTGAGCGTCATATCGAGCACGGTATGGATAGACTTATGAAGGACAGAACAACCTTTGTAATCGCGCACCGACTCTCTACTGTTCGCAATTCTAATGCCATTATGGTACTGGAAAAAGGCGAGATAATCGAGCGTGGCGACCACGACGACCTCCTTGCCCAGAAGGGCCGCTACTACGAGCTCTACACAGGCAAAAAGGAGCTTGACTAGCGTGCCGAAGGTGCGCAATGAAATAAATCCGCCAAATCGGATTCGTGAAATTACCTTTCGGCATAAGGATTTATTCCATTTCACGCACACGCAGTGTGCATTTCAAGATTGCATAGCAATCATTTCAAGCGCGGCGCGCATTTCATTAAAATAATTACCCCGATACCCGAGCAAACCCTCGGGTATCTTTTTTATTAAAATACCTTTACAAACGGGAAAAAATGTGCTAAAATTAAAATGCCAAACAAATTTCATATTTTTAACGTCAGGATATATTTCTCTCTACGGGAGAATAATACCCTTTTGTTTGCTATACAATAAATTCAATAGAATTTAGCAAAAATGCGGATTCCATCGGGTTTATTGTATGGTGTTAATTATATCCTAACGTTAACTTGAAATTTGTTTGGCGACAATTGGAGTCTTGCGTTTTTCGGTGCGGCGACTTCGGTTGCCGCACTTTTTGTTTGCACCGAAAGAAACAAATTTCAAGGAGAAAGAAAATGAAAAAAAGAATGGCAATCGTTTTGATTTTGCTGACTGCTTTATTAATTCTGGCGTCGTGTAATTCCAACACTCCTCATGAGCACACTCACGTTCCCGGTAATGAAGTGCATCAAAATATCGTAGACGCTACTTGTACTGCCGATGGATCTTATGACAGCGTTGTTTACTGCACAGATTGCGGTGAGGAAATTAGTCGAACTAAAATAGAGATAGAGAAGCTAAGTCATCTTTATAGTGAAAAAGTCATAGAAAATCGTGTTGACGCTACCTGCGAGGAGAACGGAAGCTATGATGAGGTAGTTTATTGCTCGACTTGTGAATTAGAGCTTGAACGTATGACTTTCGTACTGCCTATTCTTAGTCACTCTGCGAGCGAGGCAGTAAAAGAAAATGAAATTACTGCTACATGTTATAGTGAGGGTAGTTATGAAACGGCAATCTATTGCATAACTTGTGGTTCGGAGTTGGAAAGAACCAAGCATACGGTTTCAATGCTTAAGCACTCTCCCGCAAACGCGGTTGAGGAAAATCGCGTTGATCCTACATATGAGACCGACGGAAGCTATGAGCTTGTAATTTATTGCTCTGTTATCGAGTGCCGCCTTGAGCTTGAAAGAACAAAGCATACGCTCGATATGCTTGTGCATCATCCGGGTGAGATTGTGATAGAGAATAATATTGTTGCGACTTGTGCTTCTGCAGGAAGCTATGATGAGGTTGTTTACTGCCAAGATTCCCACTGCGGTTACAAAGAGCTTTCCAGAAAAACTGTAACTGTAGATATGCTTTCGCATACTCCCGGAGAAAAGGTCGTTGAAAATAAAGTTGATGCTACTTGTACAACTGCTGGAAGCTATGACGAGGTCATTTACTGTATTGCTGATGCTTGCGGTCACAAGGAACTTTCCAGAAAGACCGTAACCGTAGGTGTGATTTCTCATACTCCCGGTGAAAAGGTTGTTGAAAATAAGGTTGATGCGACTTGTACTATTGACGGAAGTTACGATGAAGTTGTTTACTGCGTTATCGACGGATGTGGAAAGGAACTAGAAAGAGTAGGCAAGACGGAGTCGGCGACCGGTCATAATTATGTAGCCGGTATATGTTCAAATTGTTCAAACCATGACTACAGTATAGGTCTTGAATACGCATCATATGAAGATGGAACGTGTGCTGTTGTCGGTTTGGGTACTTGTACAGACGATAATTTGATAATTCCTTCCGTTTCTCCAAGTGGAGAGACTGTTGTATGTATTTCAATATATGAATCTGATACTACGCATTATCCAACAAGTATATTGATTCCCGCTAGTGTAACTTGGATTAATGATGCAGCTTCATTCCAATTTTCAGAAATAAATGTGGCCGAAGGCAATGTTGATTATAAAGCTATTGACGGAAATCTTTATAATGCTGATGTTACTGTTTTAATTAGATATGCACAGGGAAAGAAGGATTCTCATTTTGTTCTTCCCGACAGTGTTGTATCAATTGATAGTGGTGCTTTTCTAAATTGTTCTTCTCTTGTTGGAGTTGTTCTCCCTGAAAGCCTTACATCAATTGGTTATGGAGCGTTTAGATATTGTAATTCACTTACCAATCTTGAAATGTACGACAATGTGACAAATATACAAAGTGATGCTTTTGCGGGATGCTACTCACTTCTTAAGGAGTATGATAATGCATATTATGTTGGAACAAAAACAAATCCTTACTATGCTTTAGTAGAGAAGAAAGATTATAAAATTACAAGCTGTATAATCCATAATGACACAAGGATAATTGCAGACCGTGCATTTTATTATTGCACATCACTTACGGGAATCGTTATTCCAGATAGTGTAACTGTAATTGGCGATTATGCCTTTGGCAATTGTACATCGCTTTTAAGTGCAGTAGTTGGCAATGGAGTGAAGAGTTTAGATAGCTATGCATTTTCATGGTGCACATCACTTTCAAGCATAGTAATTGGAAAAAATGTTGAAAGCATTACTGGTTCAGGATTTTATCGTTGTTATCGTTTAGTAGAAGTAATAAACAATTCTTCGCTCAATATAGCAAAGGGTGCGACCGACAACGGATATTTAGGAAAAAATGCGCTAGATATACATATGGGAGATAGCAAGGTTGTAAAGCAAGGAGATTATATTTTTTATACTTACGATGGAATTAATTATCTTGTTAATTATATCGGAAACGAATCGTCTCTTATATTGCCAGAAAGCTATAATGGTGAAAAGTATGT
>CAYXAC010000014.1:0-14165 GCA_964463025.1 uncultured Ruminococcus sp. | reverse complement strand
AACTTGTATGGATTTAGCAGAAATAGCCATAGCACCGTTTCCACCGGTGCCCCCGTCGTTTCCAACAGAACCATGTCCGCCGCGTCCACCTGCTACACCAGATACAGCACAGTGGGAAGAATTAACTTTTATAGTAAGATCGCCTTTAACGTCGATGGCCATACTTCCATTTCCTCCGCTTCTAAAGGGACCGTAATCCTCTCCTGTAGATCCTGCAGAACCGTAAATTATATTTTTCTCACCATAAAAACCAAGATTTACAATACAATTCGAATCGGATTTTATCGTAGCTTGACCTTTGCTTCCTTGCAAAACAACATTGACAAAATCAATATTTATCGGTGTTGTTCTATTCTGGATAACAAAATGTAAATTATACGATTTCCCCAGAGTTCCAACAAATCTTATATACTCGTCTGAACTATCAACGGTAAACACTTTCTCTACATTGTTGGGTATTATGTAATCAAGATATACCACTATCTTAGAATCAGCGTTTTCAAATGCTCCTGTAGAAGTAATTTCCTGTAACTCTTTTTCACCACAAATGTCGCATGAATTAGTTAATATATTAAATTGGTGCTTAGATTTATCAATCGCTATCGAAACATCGTGCACAACAATTTGATTACAAGCATCACATTTTTGATCTTGCAATCCGTTTTCAAGACAGTTAGCCTGCTTTGTTACCTCCCATCTTGGTGTTGCGTGATTGTTTTGATTTATTGCCAGTGACATGCTTTCCCCGCTAGATTTGCCACACGAACAGAACAGCTGTCTGATTCCTTCGCTTATACAAGTAGGCTCTTCAACTGTTTTCCATTCAACAAATTCACATTCGTGAAACAGCTTAGGGAATATTTTATTTAATCCGCCGTTCGCCAAAAAAACTCCAAGGAAAGTACAGGCGACTGCTACGACAACAAATATAGGAATTGCAATAGCTAAAATTTTTCCAATAGGTTTTGAAGATCGATAATAATTATAACCCCTACTAAAATTGTCTTGGCCATACTCATCATACTCATACGTTTCATCTTCGTCATGATTAAATCTGTTTCTTTCATCCATTTTTCTTTCCCCTTTAGTTTATTTTGTCTTTTATTAGTAAAATTATTACTAACATTACTTATTATATTATATTTTTTACTATTTTTCAATACTTTTAGTAAAAAATGTTATAATTTTATCAGTAAATATTTTGGGGAGATTATTCTTATGAAAATAGGTGAAAAAATCAGAGCAGCACGCGAAGATTTAGACTTATCGCAGGACGAGGTTTCACAGGCAATACCTATGAATCAGTCAAGCTACTCTAAAATTGAGCGTGATGTTCAAGAGCCTAACCTAGAACAATTAAGAAGAATTTGTCAGATTTTGAAGCTTGACCCTGCCTATCTTTTATCGTTGGAACATTATGAAAACTCTAACAATGAGGACCTAATGTTTGCAAAAGAAGTAAAAAAGATTTTTTCCAAAATATATAGATAAAAAGTGCTATCCAATGCGGATAGCACTTTTACTTTATTTCTTATATTGTGATGGCTCGACGTACTGCGCATAGGCTTCGTTGGTGACACCCTTGTTCTTGATTATGCTCGAATAAAGCGTTCCTGAATCCTTGACGGTGCGCTTTTGTGTTTCGTAGTCAAGGTGAACTATACCGAAGCGCGCTACCTCGCCCTCGCGCCATTCAAAGTTGTCGGTGAAGGACCAATGATAATAACGCTCAATGCGGTTGTCGGTTTCGCTGATCAACTTGAGCTGATCGTAGATAAAGCGCGAACGGAATGCATCGGTATTGTCGCAGGTGCCGTTTTCGGTAACGAATATGGGGTATTCTCTGCCGTATTTCTCGGAGAGACGGTTAGCTAGCTCAATAAGTCCCTCGTGGTAAATCTCCCAGCCAAGATCATTGTGATATGCATCGGCCTTTGCGCCATCGGCAATGCCCGATACGGTGCTTCGAGAGTAGTAATTTATACCAATAAAGTCGTAATACTTACCGCGCTTGACACCCTTTCGGCGAAGAACGGGAAAATGGCATTTGCCCGTATGCATAGCCTCGGTGATAGCGGTTTGGAACATATATTCCATAAACTTAGCCGAAAATTTATGGAATATGTTTTTCTTGTTTTCCGGCTCAAAAATGCGCAGGTGATTAGCAAAGCCAACGAGTGTTTGGCTTCTCTTCTTGCCCATTTTCACGCGCTTCTCGTGAATCATTTCGTAAGCTGAAATATGCGCAACTGCCATATTTGAGAATGCCTTCACAAATGATGAAAGCGACTTCTTCTCGGGCGGCCAGATACCGTAAAAAAGACCGTTAAGGCAATAGACGTTAGGCTCGTTGATGGTTATGTAATCGTCAACGATATCGCCAAGATAGTCTATCACTTTCTCGCAAAACGCAAGAAAAATATTTGCAGAATCATTGTTTTCCCACGCACCCATATCCTCAAACCAAAGTGGATTTGAGAAATGATGGAGAGTGAGCATAGGTTTGATGCCCCGCTCTCTCATATACTCAATTTCCTCACGGTAATGAGCGAGAGCCGATTCGTCAAAGCGATTTTGCTCGGGTTGGATGCGCGACCACTCGATACCGAAGCGGTAGATCTCAAGTCCCATATCCGCCATGATGTCGATATCCTCGCGCCAACGGTTGTAATGGTCGCAGGCTCTTGTGGGAGATGTACCGTCATCAACCTTGCCCTCTCGGGCAAAGCGTGCCCAGTTGTTGTTATCGTCACCGCCCTCAATCTGCGTTGCAGCGGTTGCCGTACCTAGAAGAAGTTTTTCTTTAAGATTAAATTTCATTCGCTTCTACCTTTTCTTTTTCGGCATTTCTTTTCTCAAGATCGGAAACGATAGTAGCGTACATTTCCTCGTCGATCTTAAACTTCTTCTGATAAAGAATAAAGCCTACAAGTATGCAGATGAGAGGAAGAATCATCATAGAAATTTTCATAATCCAAATCGATGAAGGTTCAATTCCGCTGATAATTTCTGCCTCGCGGTCGGGATAAAGACCAATCTCGTTTGCTATCATATTGAGTCCCGAAATAATGAGAGTAAAGGAAACTATGCCCTTACTGATAGCGCCGCCGAACTGATTGATAAAAGGCTGCACGGCAAATGACGCCGCCTCGTTACGTTTGCCAAGCTTCCATTCGCCATACTCCACCGCATCTGCAAGGAACAGGAGCATCAGAAGCTGAATGAACGCCTGTGCAAAGAAGAGTCCAAGACCTGCGATAACGATAAGAGGAAGCCACTCGAATGAGAGGAAGAAGATTGCGTAGGATACAGCAACGGCAATCATAGAGCCGGTATAAAGCTGCTTTCTTGTGAACTTCTTTCTGAAGAGAGGAAATACCGAAAGTGCGGTAAGCTGTGCAACGGCAAGAACTGCGGCAAATACCATATACACTCCCTCGTCACCGTAGGCGTACTTGAAGTAATACGTACCAAAGCCTGTGGTTGTACAATAGCCTATCATAAATAGCGCCATAGAGATGGCGGTTACAAGAAGCTGATCGTTGACTATAAGGGCACGGAAAAGATCCTTCAAGGTGGTGCGCTCCGCCGATTCAAGCTGTGAGCGATCCTCCTTAACACCAATAAGGGTAATGCTCTGGAATGCCCACATAATAAGAGCAATTATAATGGCAAATACGAAGTATGCATCACGCTCGCCAAGTCCGAGTCCTGCAAAGAGATCGGGCACGGAGAGATAAATAAGCACCATTGCAAACATACCTACGTTAGCACAAATTCTTGCGAATGCGCCAACGCCCTCACGCACCTTCTGGTCCTTTGAGATCGCAGGCATGAGTGACCAATAGGCAATGTCGTTGAGCGAGAAGAAAATACTGAAAAGAAAATAGGTTACAGCAAGAAGAACAATGTGACTCGTTTCATCCATATCAAAGTTATGGAACATAAGAACTGTAAGAATTCCCGTGCCTATCATACCTATGAATATCCAGGGTTTGAATTTACCCCAACGGGTTTTGGTGTTGTCGACTATCGCACCAACGAAGGGGTCGATGATTGCGTCAAATATACCGAAAAGCGTGAGCATCACGCCGATAATGGCGAGGTTTCCGTCAGAGAATCTTACCACGTCTGTAAGATGCACGAGTAAGTACATACTGACGAGCGAATAGAGCGCGTCACGACCTACAGTGCCAAGGCCGAAGCAAAACTTGTTGAGTTTCATTTGTTTATCCATTTTCGTTCTCCTGATTCTTTTCTTTTATGATATAAAGACTTGATCCGAAGTCACCGAGGATGCGAAGATTCGGGTCATAGCCCGAGCCCTCGTACTGCATTGCAAGGTTGATCCCCTCGGCAAGCGCGGCGCCTGAAGCGGTGTAGCTCTCGCTACCGTCTTTCATCGCGTAATATTTATTTACCGTGCGGAGAATGAAGCCGTCGGGCTTCAGATATATCGGAGTAATATGCTTGATAAGACCGCCAAAGCGTGCGATGCGAAGATACTGTTCATTCGATTCAACAGTGTAGATTTTTTCCTCATCGAGATACGGAACGTTTAGTCTGTCGCGACCCGGACAAGAATCCTTATACTTCTGGTAGATAGCAGCCATTATTTCACCATTCGCCTCAATCTGCCAAGAAATTTCATCGGTATTTTTTAGTTTCACCTTGCGCAATCTGCCATATTGGAAGGTACGGCGGTGTGACTTATAGAAGGCAATCTGCTTTTTAACTCGTTTCCTTTCGGCATTCGTAAGCTCACCGAAGTCAAGCTCGTAACCAAGCACACCGAAGGCGGCAACATTAAAGCGTGTGGATAGCGGAGTATCCCTCAAGGTCTGTGCGTGCGGTGCCATAGAAACGTGAGCAGACACCGTTGACTGCGGGTAGAAATTGTAAATTCCGCCCTGAATGTCAAGGCGCTCGATGGGATCGGTGTTGTCCGACGTCCAAATCTGCGGTGAGTAGCAAAGCATACCGAGGTCGAAGCGGTTACCGCCCGACGAGCAGCTCTCGAAGAGAAGCTTCGGGTGCTTTTTCATAAACACCGTGTCGAGTATCTCGTAAAGGCCGAGGATGTATCTGTGGAAGAACTCGCCCTGCTGTGCAAGAGCCTGCGAATACATATCGCTGATATGTCGGTTGTAATCCCACTTGACGTACTCAATGTTGGCATTAGACAGTACCTTGTCAACGCTGTCGATAATGTATTCCCTAACCTCTTTACGCGTAAGGTCGAGGACAAGCTGATTTCTGCCAAGAGTGAGCGAGCGCCCCTCTATCTTGACTGCCCAATCTGGATGGGAACGGTAGAGGTCGCTGTCAGGATTGACGCATTCAGGCTCAAACCAAAGTCCGAATTTCATACCCATGCGGTTAACTGCATTGGCTATCGACTTGATTCCACCGGGGAGCTTTTTGCGATTCTCTACCCAGTCGCCAAGTCCTGCCAAGTCGCTATTGCGCTTGCCAAACCAGCCGTCGTCAAGAACGAACATTTCTATTCCTAGCTTTTTTGCCGACCTTGCAAGCGCTAGGATCTTGCGGCGGTTAAAATTGAAAAAGGTTGCTTCCCAGTTGTTGAGAACAATGGGTCTGTCTGCGTTTTTATGCTCGCCTCTGACTATGTGATTATTTACAAAGGAATGCATATTCGCCATCATAGTGTTAAGACCTGTGTGCGAATAGGTCATTAGCGCCTCGGGAGTGACGAACTTATCGCCCGTTCCGAGCTTCCAAAGGAAGCAATGAGGGTTAATACCCGTCATAACACGCGCGGTGTCGAAGGTCGAGCGCTCTACGGCGCTGTAATGGTTGCCGCTGTAGATAAGGTTAAAGCCGTATACTTTGCCGCGCTCCTCGTCTGCGCCCTGCTCTACGAGAGCAAAGGCAGGGTTGTGCTTGTTTGACGATGCACCGACGGTAGACTCGTTCACGAGAATACCGCTCTCAAGGAAACGCCTGTGCTCGTGCGCTTCCTTGCCCCAGTCGCCGTCGAGGGTGAGCATATCGTAATTTGCTTCGGCAAGGTCGAGCATAAGGCTCATCAGCTTGCGGATATATACGGGCCCCTCTGCCTCGTTAATAAGCTCGACGTTACGGCAAATTACGTCGCAGTCCGCAAAGACTACGTAATTAATTTTGAACTTAAGACCAGTAAATTTCTTGTCTGCGAGGGTCAATTCGAGTGTCTGCGCCTCGCCGTATGCGGTGGGAAGACTCTCGGTTTCGTAGGCATTATCGTAGATTCTGTGACTCTCATAAACAAAGTCACAAACAAAGGTACCGTCAGGCATAAGAAGCTCAATCGGAGAGTGACGGTAATCGCCTCTGCCAATGCCCGAATACTCAAGGAGATTTCTCTCAAGGAAAAATTTGCTTCCCTCCTGCTTTACGGTAGAGCCGAGGTCTATCGTATTTTTGAGCGCCATAGCCTCAAAATCCGAGTCAATTACACGTCTGCCGTAATAGAGATGCTCGAGATAACCCTCGTTAATACGAAAGGCGTAGGTTGTACTCTTCGTATCAAGGCGGAAAATCTTGTTATTTTCAGTTATCATTTTTTGCCTCCGGCTTAATCAAAACGAATTCGTAAGGACGGAGTTTCTTCTCTGCTCCATCGTAGTTCGAGATTATTCTTTCACCGTGAATACCGGCAGGCATACGAGCACTCTTGGTGGAGAAATTGCAAATAGCCACTACCTTTTCGCCCTCATATTCACGCTCGAAGGCATACACTGTTTTTCCCTCGTAAAGCGGCTTGAAGCTACCGTAGGTAAGAATCGGTGAAGATTTTTTAAGCTCGTTCATACGCTTGAAGAATGCTATAATTCCGTCGCTGTCGGCAAGGTCGTTTTCTACATTTACTTCGGTGTAGTTCGGGTGAATTTTCAGCCAAGGTGTTCCGCTTGTGAAGCCTGCGCCCACCTCTTTAGACCACTGCATAGGAGTTCTCGCGTTATCGCGGCTGGTTTTATTGATAAGATTCCAGCGGAAAGGCTGAATGATGCCAAGGGATTTCGCCATTTTGTCAACGTTGTGGCTCTCGATATCCATAATCTCGTCGAGATTATTAAACGCGCCGTTGGTCATACCAATCTCCTGTCCCTGATAGAAGAAGGGCGTGCCGCGAAGCGCAAAGTTAAGTCCGATGAGCATCTTCGAGCCTATCTTACGGAACTCACCGCCCTCGGTAAATCTGGTAACAGATCGAGGCTGATCGTGATTCTCAAAATAGCAGGTGTTCCAGTCAAGCTCGGTCTGCCACTTGGTAAGGCACTGCATAAGCTTTTTAGGCTTAAACTTAGTCTTGAACCACTTGACACCAATCTGGTCGCATTCCATATGCTCAAATGCAAATACCATATCAAGCTCGCCGCGCTCCTCTGCGGTGAGGTCGCGCGCCATAGGCACGGTTACAAACACGGTTTCACCTACGGTGAACGCATCGTAATTGTCCATTACGTCGCGACGAAGCGATGCGAGGATTCTGTGACAGCCCTCGGTGGAAATGTAATGCTCCTGACCCGTGAGAACGAGTTGCTTTTTGCCGTCGGCAAAGGTATCCTTGAATATAATGTTGATTACGTAGCAGCGGAAGCCTGCAACACCCTTGTCGAGCCAGAAGCGCATTACGTCGCATATCTCGCGGTAAACCTCGGGGTTGTACCAGTTGAGGTCAGGCTGCTTCTTCGAGAAGAGGTGGAGATAATACTCCTCGTTTTTGGGATCGCCAAACGGCTCCCAGGGACAATCAGCAAAGAAGTTACCCCAGTTGTTAGGGAGCTTGCCATTCTTGCCCTTCTTGATTATATAATAATTCTTGTACTTCTCTTCGCCTGCCTTAGCGCGCTCAAACCACTCGTGCTCATCGGAAGTGTGGTTGATTACGAGGTCCATAATAATTTTGATACCGCGCGCCTTTGCCTCGGCAAGCAGATTGTCAAAGTCTGCCATTGTGCCGAAGTCCTCGTGGATATCCTTGTAATCGGAGATATCGTAGCCGTTGTCGTCATTAGGACTCTTATAAACGGGCGAAAGCCAGATTACGTCAACGCCAAGCGATTTGAGGTAATCCAGCTTCGAGATTATGCCGGGAATATCTCCCACGCCGTCACCGTTGGAATCGCAGAACGAACGAGGGTATATTTGATATATTGTTGAATTCTGCCAGAATTTTTCCTTCGACATTACGCATTTCCTCCATCATTAAGAATGTTAGAGAGCATTTCGCAGAAGTCCTTTTCGGCTTCATCAAGGGGTTTATCGTTCATAAAGTAGTAGTCGTAAGTGTACTGCTCTACGCAGTCGTCGGCAGCGTTGCCGTATGCTCCGCATCTTGTGCGTGCTCCGCCTCTGACAAGGAGGGTCTTTGCTACGCCGTTAGTTGCCTTGACGAACTTCTCGATTTCCCAAGGCTCTCTGATGTGAACGTAGAGAATTTCCTCGTCGTTCTCAAGAAACTCGCGGAAAACGTTGAGCGCCCAGCTGGTTGGGAAATCGTTGTACTCTGCGGTGAGAGTTTTGAGGTCGTGCAGGAACTTGCGCGCTCTATCATCTTTCACGCCTGTCCAACCGCAGAATGTGGCGATCTCCTTGATAGGATCAACCGAAGATATATTTCTCACTTTAAAATGTTTTGCAGAAAGGTCGCAGAGCGTATCCTTTCCTACACCGCCCGCACCGTTGATTACCATTACAAGCTTGTTCATATCAGTGACCTGCCTTATTGTATTTACTAACTTATAATAACATATATTTAATAGATTGTCAATAGATAAAGGCGAGCCTCGTGGCTCGCCTTAAGCCTTCTCTGTTGGAGAAGGTGGATTTTGAGAAGCAAAAGACGGATGAGGTCTTATTCTTCTACTATGTAATTGTAATGAATGGTGGCATTTATAAGATTGTCGTTTCCGGAATCTATAATTATCTCCGCCCACTCTGCTTCGGTTCCGGTGTAGTATACGTCGGTAAGTGAGGTGCAAGCTAGAAACGCTTGATAGCCAATCTCGGTAACGCTGTCTGGAATTGCTATACTAATAAGTGCGTTACCCTTATAGAAGGCATTATCAACAATCTTGGTAACGCTCTCGGGAATAGTGAAATGTGTATCAGCCTTGTCTATAGCATACTGTATGAGCTCGGTTGCTCCTTTATTATAAAGATTTCCATCTATTGACTCATATGCAGTATTTCCTTCCGCTACGATTATGCTCGCAAGCGAGGTGCAGTCCCAGAACGCTCCATTGCCAATCTCGGTAACGCCATCACCAATTACTACACTCGTGAGCGAGAGGCTGGCAGAGAACGCATAACTGCCAATCTTGGTAACGCTCTCGGGGATAGTGAAATTCGCATCGATCTTACCTATAGCGTACTGCACCAGAGTGGTTGCTCCCTTGGTATAGAGATTTCCGTCTATGGATTCATATGCAGTATTACTTTCCGCTACGCTTATGTTCTCAAGCGCATAACAATAAGAGAAAGCATACTCACCAATATTAGTAACACTATCAGAAACTTCTATGTTCTTAAGAGCGAGGCAATAAAAGAACGCAGAATTTCCAATCTTGGTAACGGCATCGCCAATTACCACGCTCGTAAGCGCGGTACCCTGAAACGCATAATCGCCAATGCTAGTAATACTGTCTGGAATTGTTACGTTCGTAACCGAGGTGCACCAATTGAAGGCATAATCGCCAATACTTGTAACCTTATCTCCATCAGGCGAGGTGGGCGGAATTATGATATCCGAATCCTTGCAGGTGCCAATTCCGGTTACGCTGCAGGTGCCGTCACCGTTTGATGTGAACTCAAGACCTACGCTATCAGGTATAACATATGGGGGCCAAAGAGTAGGTTCTCCATCAGCATAATGCCAAAAGTTTCCTTCTATTGTGGGTTCAACTTCAGAATAGTAAAAACATTCAACCATATCCAATGAGTTGTTTGGAAAATCAATTAAAACGTTATTCCACTCTTCTTCAGTACACATACAATAAATGTATTTTAGAGAGTCGCAAAACTCAAATGTCCATCCCTCAATTTTGGTTACGCCCTTAGGAATTACTATGCTGACCAGAGATTCACAACTCATAAATGCCCCCGTGCCAAGTGTTTTAACGCTATCCGGAATTATAAACTGCTCAATAGATTCACAATACTGGAATGCGTTGACTCCTATTTCAGTAACCTTTCCAAGAATTGTAACATTTTTCAGTGATTCGCACCACTCAAAAGCATAAGAACCAATCATAGTGACACTCTCGGGAATCAAAACGCTTTTGATTGACTTGCACCTACTAAATGCTTGCTGTGATATTCCCGTTACAGTATATCCATCGGGAGATGCAGAAGGGATTATAATGTCCGTTTCAACGCAAGTTCCGATTCCGCTTACATAGCAGGTACCATCACCGTTGGATGTGTATTCAAGACCTTCGCTGAAATATTCAGGCCATTCAGTAAGAGCGCCATCAACAAAGCGCCAATAGTTGCCAACCTTCGTGGGTTTAGCTTCGGAGTAATAGTATACAGCAGGATCACTAAAATATGCATATTCTGTATCTATCGAGATTTTGGCCCACTCATCCTCGCTACACTCAAAATATATTTTTGCGAGAGAGGAACATTCCTTAAACGCCCAGCTACTAATAGTATTAACACTGCTCGGAATAACTATGCTTTCAAGCGAAACGCAAGAATTAAAAGCAGAGGCTTCAATGCATATAAGATCGTCAGGCAAGGTAACACTAAACAGGTTTGTACAGCCCATAAAGGTAGCACCGGGAATAACCGTGATACCATCGGGAATTACAATACTCTCAAGACTTGCAGAATACATAAACGCATAAAGTCCAAGATCGGTCAAGCTCTCAGGCAAAATAACACTCTTTAGATTTGTACAGCGAGCAAATGCGTACCATCCAAGGCTTTTCACGCTGTCTGCGATTCTGACGTTTGTTATGTCACAACACTCATCAAATGCTCTAGCATCTATGCCGATTACCATATCACCTTCGGGAGAAACCTCGGGAATGATAACATAGGTATCGGTACAGGCGCCGATGCCGCTGACAACGCAGGTACCATCACCGTTGGATGTGTATTCAAGACCTTCGCTATTGTCCCATTCTCCACAAACGTTACAAAGTCTGTCCTCAAAACTATGTCCACTCGCTGCGATGGTTTGCTGTTCCAGGATAACCTCATTGCATACCGAGCAGTGACTTCCTTCTGTAAGTCCGGTTGCGGTGCAGGTAGCGGCGACTGCACTGTCGATAACCTCGGTGTGACCGAGAGATAAAATGGTTTCGCTCTGATGCTCGCCACAAGAGCAATAGCGCACCTTGGTGCCATCTTCGGTACAGGTGGGACGCGCGGTTACTTCCCATTCTGCAAAGCTGTGAGTATGTACGGGAGTTTCATTTTGATTTCCCGCATTGTTCGGCGTGGTATTCGTGCCATCACAAGATGCAAGCGTGACTGTAAGTGCGAGGGCAAGAACAAATAGGGCTAAAAGTTTTTTCATTTTCTTTTCTCCTTTGAATTTGTTTTCTTCGGTATAAAACAAAAAGTGCGCCAACCGAAGCCAGCGCACCGAAAAACGCAAACTCCAATTGTCGCCAAACAAATTCAATTTTGTATGAGTGATGAGCACAACATAAAAAACAGGGAGTTTTGCATTTTTACCTATGCAAAAATCTGTTCTTTAGGTTGCGCAAAAAAAGGTATAATATCCCCTATAAAGAGAAAACACCCATACAAAAATATTGAATTCGTTTGGCAGTTTATATTTTAGCACAAATTTTAGGTTTTGTAAATAGTTTTTTGTTTTATATTTACTTTCTTCAAAAAATGATGTATAATTGGTATAGAATTTTTTTGAGGTGTGCTATGAAAAGAGAAATATATGGCAAGCTGAAAAGCGGTGAGGAGATTGAAATTGTTACGCTTGCAAATGAGGTCGCGGAGTTGCAAGTTATGACGCTTGGAGCGACTATTGTGAGCTTCAAGACGTTCGGTGTTGATATTGTCGGCGGCTACGACTGCCTTGCCGATTATGAGGCTGACGACTCGAATCAGGGCGCGACTATTGGCAGAGTTGCCAATAGGATAAAGGACGCCAGCTTCACTATGGACGGCGCAATATATATGCTGCCCGCTAATGACGGTGATAACTGTCTGCACGGCGGTCGAGGCTTCAATTTCCGCGTGTGGAATATTGAGGGCGTGAGCGAGGATAGCATTACCCTTTCCTACTACTCGCCCGACGGTGAGGACGGCTTCCCTGCCGGTTTGACGGTTAAGGTAAGGTTTACACTTAAAGATGCTACGGTCATCATTGATTACGAGGCTACGCCCGAGGGTAAGACGCCTATTGCACTGACTAATCACTCATACTTTAACCTTGACGGCTTTGGTGGTGTTATTGACGAGCATATTGCGACTATATATGCGGATAGGTACACCGGGGTTGACGATGAGCTGATTCCTACGGGAAATCGCCCGGATGTTTCGGATACGGAGTTCGACTTTACTAGCCCCAAGCGAATAAGCAACTTTGAATACGACCACAATTTTATACTCTGCCCCAAAATATACAGGGAATTTGAGAAAAATATCCTGTCGCTTGCTGCAGCAGTAACTAACGGAAAGCTTAAATTAAATATGTATACCGACCAGCCGGGAGTGCAATTTTACACTGGTAATTTCCTCGATGGCAAGCCCGATTTCAGAGGTGGTGTACCGAGATTAAAGCATGGGGCATTCTGCCTTGAGGCGCAGACCGAACCGAATTGCATAAATCACGGCAAGGCGTTTTACGATTCCGGTGAGGTGTATAGGCAGACTACCGTTTACGATGTAAAAAGGCTCCCTGCGGAGGGAGCTGTCACCCAAGGTGACTGAGGGAGAGTGCGACGTCTTATCCTGCAAAGAGAGCATTCATACGCAGGCTCCTTCCGTCTTTCTTCTTCGTCGAAATCCACCTCCCTCTCGGAGGGAGGCTATAGGAGCGTTCTGCCTTGAGGCGCAGACGGAGCCGGACCTCATCCACCGCAAGCGGTCCCCCTTCTCCAACAGAGAAGGCTATGACAAGATATTTTACGATGCAGGAGAGGTCTATAGACAGACTACTGTTTATGAGGTTTTACTACACTGATCACAATAATTGGCTAAATTAAAGTTTAATTTTCAACTTTTGTCTTATGCAAAAAACCAAGATCAATCAGTTGATTTGATCTTGGTTTTTGCGTTCGTATGTAGCTTTACAATTATTTATTAATTTATTTTTCTTAACTGTTCAGCTAATTCTTTGTTTCTTTTCTTTACTTCTTTTATCTTTTGACTCGTATCAACAAGACTACCTATCAAGGCGACTGGCCCTGCTAATACAGTCATTGTCATAATACCCCCCATACAAATATAGTCCATTGACCTAAAAAAATGCCAAGTGCTCCTGCGATAATCCCACCTACCAAAACACTTCCACAAATTCGTAACCAATCCCCCGTTTTTTCAAGTATGTCCCATCTATTGGACTTCAACCTTTTAATTTCTATATTGTTGTTTAGATATTTATTCTTTAATAGTATAATTTCATCATTTATTGCAAATAACGGATTCCCACAAAATCTGCAAAAAAACTCATCAGGAGATATTGACAATTCTTGTTCGCATTTTGCACATCTAATCTTCAAGCTTTCCATATGTTACATCCTATTTAAAACTTCTTTTTTCTTCGAGTCGTACTCTTCTTGTGTAATCAGTTCTTTATCTAGTAAATCCTTCAATTTAGCGAGTATGATGACAGGATCTTCTGGTTTAGTGCTCTCCATTGAGGAAGATGTGCCTTTGATGTTATTATTACCAGAAAGGCCAGTCATCATTCCACTCACGATCGCTCCCATTGCTATTCCGGAACTTGCATAAGCCAATTCTCCACTGGTAGAATTATGACTGAGTTCTTTGATTGCTTCAACCTCTTTTTGCTTTGACCATGCGTCGATACCCATTGCGTTTATCGCTTCTCTTTCTGCTTGACCCTGCTTAACAGTGCTTTGTGCAGTGACATCAGCCTGTCTTACTTGCTCATACATATCTATTTGTATGCTATCGTATTTATTGCGAAGCTCATTATTGTCGATGTCTATGGCTGCTAT
>CAYXAC010000013.1:0-14511 GCA_964463025.1 uncultured Ruminococcus sp. | reverse complement strand
GGGAATCGGTAGCTGCGGTAAGGTAGTAGGTACCTGCGTCAAGAATGTAAGTACCTGCGCCGTAAGCATCGTAAGCAGCCATATCGCGCTCGTCAACCTGAATGGTGATGGTCTCGGATGCGCCCGCTTCAAGAACAGCGGTCTTGCCGAAGCCGATAAGCTGAACTGCAGCCTTCTCTACCTTGTTGTCAATATCGTACTGGGTATAGGGAGAGGAAAGGTAAATCTGAACGGTTTCCTTGCCTGCAACGGTGCCTGCGTTAGTAACCTTAACGCTAACGTTGTAGCAAGCCTCGCCGTACTCGTTCGTGCCCTTCTCAACAGCCATATCGCTGTAGGTGAAGGTAGTGTAGGAAAGACCGTAGCCGAAGGGGAATGCAACCTCGTTTGCATACTGAGCTGCATATTCGCCTGCGTTACCAAGACCCATTACTGCGTCAGCATAACGGGTTTCATAGTACTTGTAGCCTATGTAAATGCCTTCCTGATATACCATATAAGTGAGAATGTCAACAGAAAGCTCAATGCCGTCAATGGTATAGGTCTTGCCGTCATCCGAAGCAACAGCACCATCGGGAATGAGGTAGGAGTGTGCAACGAAGTTCTGCATTGCGGGAGAGGTGAAGTTGTCGTAGCAGTAGGTATCTACTAGGCTACCCGAGGGGTTAACCTTACCTGCAAGGATATCGGTAACAGCGTTTGTACCGGTGATACCAAGACCGCCAACCCACAAGCAAGCGTCTACGTCATAATCCTTAAGGAAATCAACCTCAAGTGCGTTAGAGGTGTTGATAAGCACTACGATGCTGTCAATCTTGCCTGCAGTCTTGAGATCCTGTGCATACTGAAGGAGCTTTCTCTCGTTCTCGTTGAGCTCGAGATAATTGATAGCATTAGCGTTGCCCTCATAGCCGGGGAAGGAGCAGTCATAGCCCTCACCGCCAACGCGGGAGAAGGTAACGATAACCGCACCGCCGTGCTCGGAAATGGAGTTCTTAACGTCCTCGGGGTACTTTTCCGGATCTATCTCAAGGATAGGAGCCTGACCCGCAAGAACAGCACTTTCGCCTGCGCTCTCGCCGCTGGATACTTCGTCCATGAGGTCAGCAGCCTCGTCGCTTCCGTACCAGTTCCAAAGAGTTTCGTTAACTACAAAGCCGGACTTCTCAAGAGCTGCCTTGAGGTTGTCTGCCTTGGAAGCGTCAACGTTACCCGAGCCGGTGCCGCCGTATGTAAGGTCAACGGAGTTTACGGAAAGGGTGTTTACCTTTGCGCCTGCCGCAAGGGGAAGCGCGCCGTTGTTAAGAAGAAGAGCCGCACCCTCTGCCTCTACCTGATAGCAGAGAGCATTACCGGCAGCAAGTCTGTCTGCCTGTGATGCGTAATCTCCTGAATAGTATTTTGCGGATTCGTCTTCATTCTCAAGTTCCCAGAATGTGTTTCCGGCAATGAGAAGTGCGATTGTGTTGTCGAACATTCTTACGATCACGTTTACGGGAATCATGATCACGAGAAGAATGATGAGAATGACCGACATAATTTTGCTAAATTTTGCCATGCTTTTTCTCCTTTGTTTTCAGGCTATGCCTGTTAATAAATTATTTTCGCGCCGCGCGGGGAACGGTAAAGATGTAATAATGCCGTTCTCTGCCCGACGTAACGCTCATCTTATTATAACACGCGTTATATATTTTGTCAACAATGTTTCTGTAATGTTAATGCTTTTTGTTCAAGATGTACAAAATATAATTAACAAATTTTATCACTATGTCAAAAAATGTTTTTTTATGATAAATGATAAAATGACGCATTTTTCTATGTCTCTCTCCATTCAAGTTATAAATCAACATATTTTCTCGAAGAAAATTGTTGCAAAAGATAAAAAGCGAACACCGTAAAATGTCCGCTTTTTGCGTTATTTGTAATGTTTAATTTGCATTTTGCTTAGATTTTCGCATCCCAAAAACCGCAGAAGCTGTCTATCGGGTCCTTGCCTTTGAAGGCGTTTTTGCCAGACATAAGCTTGCCAATGAGTGCTTCCATAGTCGCGGGCTTGGAGTCATATGCATTGATATAGGTTCTAACCTGAGGGATATCCGCCAGCATGGTAGGAGCGTTTACGCTGATAGCCACGACGGGAAGCTCAAAGACGTACCAAGGAATCTCACCGCCGCCCTTGGAGAAGCCGAACGACGGTCTGCCGGTGGTGACATCGCATAGTGTGATAACCAAATCCTTGTCCGAGAGGAACTCGGATATTGCATGCTTGCCTGCAAAATACAGGTTTATGCTCGGCTTCTCGCCTGCCGCTATCTGCTGCTTCATCTGTTCAATGGGGCTCTCGTATATAAATGCGTCAAAGCCTTTTTCAATAAGTCTGTCGCGCAGGTCCTCGGCAGGATTTTTCTTGCCCTCCGTGCCCATAACCGCCTTTATCAAGTCGTCCATCGGGCCGGGCGCGCCCTTAACGTGAACTATCATAATCCGCTTGTATTTTTCAGGAGTAATAGGCAGAACTCCCTCGTCTTTATATTTAACGAGCGTTATAGCATCTCGGCTTATAGCCGCCTCGGTAGCCTTGTATTCAGCCTTGCCAAGCGCTATTTCTCCGCCCGTAAGCTCCTGCTTTGACATTCTGTGCAGACCCATCCGAGCCTTGAGTCCGAGTATTCTGGTTAGCGCCTCGGTCATTCTCTGCTCGCTGATTCTGCCCGACCTGTATGCTCCGAGCATAGTCGCAAAATCCTCGTCGGGATCGTTGAAGAAGAGGAACATATCACAGCCTGCGTTGATGCTCGCAGGGAGCATTTCGCTTCGCTTCATTCGGTCGGTCATACCCACCATATGCGACGCATCGGTAACGACCATTCCGTTGAAGCCGAGCTTGTCGCGAAGCAGTCCCGTCATTATCTCGGGGCAAAGCGTTGCGGGCAGAAGTTCCTCGTCTTCAATGTCGGGCTTGATTTCTCTCATATACTCACGCATCATAATATGACCGCCCATAATAGCGTCAAGCCCGGCGTCGATAAGCTCCTTATAAACGTAGCCGTAGGTTTTCATCCAGCGTGCCTCGCCAAAGGAATTGAGGTTGTTTGAAATATGCGCGTCACGGAAGTCTTGACCGTTACCCGGGAAATGCTTGGCAGCACAAGCGACACCGGCCTCGTGCGCGCCCTCAAGGTATGCACGGCTCATCTCAGCAACCTGTCGCTCGTCGTTGCCGAACGCACGAGAAACTATCTCGGTATTCAGCCAATTATAATGAATATCGCACACAGGCGCAAAAGCCATATTGCAACCGATTGATACGGCCTCCTCGTTTGCGTATTTACCAAGAAGCCTTGCGTATTCGGCATTACCCGTTGCACCTATCTTGATACCGCTGGCAATATAACTGCCGTCAGAGCAACAGCCGTTGCCGCCCGTCTCAGTGTTGCAGGCGATAAAGAGGGGTATCTTTGCATACTTTTGCAGAACTGCATTCTGCGCCTTGACCGCGCCCCCGGGCATATTGTTATATCGGCAGCCACCGAGATGGTATTTCTCCATCAGCTCCTTTAGATATTCCTCGCTCGTGTCGGCTGTAAGCTGGAAAAACAGCTGACCTACCTTCTCCTCGTCGGTCATTTCGGCAATAGTTTTTTGCACCCAAAGAACGTCATCGTCGGAGAGAAAATAAGGTTTTGCTTTAAGATTAACCATTTAGTTACTCCTCTATTTTAGATTTTCAATAAACTCATTTTTCTTTTTCTCGGCATAGCCGTCACCGTAGCTACCGTCAAGCAGTCTTGTGAGCGCCACGTCTATGAATTCCTGCCAGCTTTCGCTCTCGCGCCTTACGAGTATCGGATAAAAATACACGCAGTTTTTATCTGCCGCCTCGAGATCTCCCAGCGCATCACCGCACATTACTACCTTGTTTTTGTCATATCCCTTTTCTACAAGCTTTTTTATGCACTCGGTCTTGTTCCCCGAATTCTGCGCCATAACCGCATCAGTATAATTCAAGAGTCCGTGCCGTCCCCACTCGTCGATCACCGCGCCGAGATTTGCGCTCGAAACCACTGCCACGTCTGCTACCCTATGCGCCGCCGCAAGAGCCTCGGTTACAAGCGGAAAGGGCTTTATCTCCCCGTCGGGCAGCTCATTTATCGACCTATTCACAGCCTCGCTCCAGCGAAGCGCCTTCCCAAGCGACACTCTGGGATTCCTTTTGATTTCTCGCTCGAGCGCAGCATTTGACAGCTCTGATGAATGCTCCACCCACTCGACAAGCGCCTCTATATCCTCGATTTCTCGGTATTTTTCGGATATTTCTCGTAGCGCTGTGGCAAGCCCCTTGAAGCGATTTGTTCCGCGCGTTGTGGTATAAAGATTCATCTCGTTCCACCTTGCGAGTATTTCCTCCCGCCACTCGCCAAGCTCCCATTCGTCGACCATACACGGCCCGAAGCAGCGAGAATGCTTGACCTCCATCGTATCTATTGCACAGCCATCGCTATCAACCATAACGAGATATTCCCGCCTTTTAACAAAATCTCCGATACTGCTCATCGTCACCTCACCTTGAATTCCTGTTTATTATTCTGTACCGAAAAGGCGAAATAAAATCAACAGGCAGAAAAATAATAAAAAAACGAATGGCTTTTACGACGCCATTCGCTTTTTTAAAAAACAATATTTATAGTATTTTTCCAAAAAAATACAGTTTTGTAATGTTTTCTTTGCATTTTCATACAAAAATCTCCTCCCACGAATTAACGGGAGAGGAGATGATGTGTTTATTAGAATCTCTTCTTAATAAGGAATACTACACCGGTAATACCTATAGCATTTACAAGAGTAAGAAGGGGAATCCACCATGCAAATACCAGACTCGCGTCCTCGACCATAACTCCTACGTTAGCGCTGTTCTCGAGTCCCTCGGAGGTCTGTGCGAAATACATAGTGTCTGCGTATGCATAAAGCATATCCTTCGCAGCCTTGTGTACGTAGTATTTTGCAGTATCGCTGGTCTTGTCATCAAGATAGCCGTTCTTGTATCCGTCGGGGTGAAGAATCTGGGTGTTACCTGCTCTGATACCCTCGTCGAAATCATTGATAGTACCCGCACAGTAGTAGTCGGTGATAATCGTGCCTCTGAAGCCCCATTCGTCACGAACAACGGCAGTAAGCATAGCATAGCAGCCTGTGCTTCTCATACCGCCTGTACGTGTAGCCGCACCCATAAGTCCGTTAGCTCCGCCGATCTTGATAGCAAGCTCGAAGGGCTTGAGATAATTCTCACGGAACGACTGCTCGGTGAGCCACTTGAAGCAGCCGGTACCCTCAGTACGACCCTTGTCGTCCTCGTTAGCACCGATGTGCTTGATGTAAACCTGAACACCCTGCTCCTTCGCGCCAAGCACGTGGTATGCGCACATAACGCCTGCAAGAAGCGCGTCCTCGGAGTAGTACTCGAAGTTACGTCCGCCAAGTGCGCTACGGTGAGTGTTCGCACCGGGGCCATACCAACCGTTAACGCCGAGAGCGTTAGCCTCAATACCGATAGCAACGCCTACCTGATATACCATATACCAGTCCCAAGTCTGAGCGATTACGGTAGAGCTGGGATAGCAAACTGCCTTGAGGTTATTACCTCCGGTTACATTGGTGTTGAAGCCGGAAGGACCATCGGTATCTCTGGTCGCGGGCTTATCAATAGAATTAAGTGCTATAGTACCGAAGCCTGCCTGCATAATGTACTGCAGAGCCTGGTCGTAGGTGAGCTGGCTGGTGATCTCGTCCCACTTGGGATCGTCGTAATCAACACCATAGAGGTCCTGAATCTTCCAATTGGTCGCAGTAGAGCCGAATGCAGGAGCAACTGCATCGGGGTCGGTGGTTTCATTGCCGGAGGTGTTGCCGTACATATCCTCCCAAAGGTTACCCATAGCTCTGTTAGGGCCTTCCTCTACCGGGAAAGTTCCAAGGAAGTTGGCACGGGTCATATACTGGATAGGACCGCCTTCGTTCTCCGAGCCGTCGATAGAATGAGCATTGGGATTGAAGGGCTCGTTAATGGTGCTGGATGCACCCGAAACGCTGTTAGTGTAAGTAGTGAACTGATTCTCAACCTTAACGCCGGTAACGCTGTCATACTCATAGCGAATATCCTCGTCTACCTTTACGGTAAAGGTGTTATCGTCCATATTGTCCTTAAGAGTGTGAACGTCGCTGCGGAAGGTGAGAGTGTAGGTGCCCTTCTCAAGCTCGTAGCCCATGAAGCCGTTGTTGTTTGCGTCGTAGCAGTCGTAGGACTTCATTTCCTCTACCGACATCTCAATCTCAACGTCAGCGAACTGACCGGGCTCGATAAGAGCAGTCTTACCGAAGCCGCCAAGCTTGATAGCTGACTTCTCAATGCCGCCCTCGGTGTAGGGTGCGGAGTAGTAAAGCTGTACTACGTCCTTACCTGCTACCTTACCTGTGTTGGTTACACGAACGGTAACGCTGATAACGTCGTCCTCAGCAACGGAGGCACCGTTTTCTACGCTGATATCCTTGATAACCCAATCGAACGTGGTATAGGAAAGACCAAAGCCGAAGGGATACTGTACAACGTCATCGTAGCCGTTCGAGATACCCCAATGCTCCTTTGCGAAATCGCTGTCCCAGAAGCCCTCTGCGTCAGCAGTTTCATACCAGAGATAGCCGTTGTAGATATTCTCACGGTACTCGGTGTAGGGAGCAGAATGGTCGGTGTAATAGCTTACGCCCTCAAGACCCGAGGTCGCATAAGCCGCCGCGGTGGAGAGGTCGTATGCCCAGGTGTCAGCGAGTCTACCCGAGGGGTTAACCTCACCCGAGAGAATCTTTGCCACGCCGATGGTACCGCGAGTACCGGGCATACCCATATTAAGAACTGCGTCAACTCTGTCATCATCTGCGATACCAAGCTCTATGGGGTTACCTGTGTTGGTAACGATGATAACGTTCTCAAAGTTCTCGCAAACGAGGTTGATCATATACTCCTCGCGCGCGGAGAGCGACTGGAGCTTTCTCGATGAATCCTCGCCGCCGCCTGCCTGATTGGAGAAGTACTGAACCTTCGAGAAGTCGTTACCCTCACCCATAAGACGACCGAGCACGATAATAGCTGTATCGGAATAAGCCTTCGCCTCGCTCATAAGAGCGTCGGTGTAGAAGCTCTCGGGAGCCTCGGTTATACCGTAGAAGTCCTTATATTTATCACCGTGAGCCTCAATTACGTACGAGCCGCCTTCTACACGAGTCCAGCCCAGAGCATCATACGCTGCTGCAAGAGATGTGTTGTATTCGATTCCCGCCTCGGTAAGACCGCCAAGGAAGGTTACGAGATCGTTTCTCGAGCCTGTACCCGAGCCTGTGCCCTGAGGCATAAAGCCATCATCACTGCCCGACCAACCGAATACGTTTACCTTTTTATTTTTAAGAGGAAGAACGTCATTCTCGTTCTTCATAAGAACTGCGCCCTCTGCCGCTACCTGCTCGGCAAGCGCCTTACCGGATTCACGTGCTGCAATTGCCGCCTCGCTGTCCTCTCTGAAGCCCGAGCCGCAGAGGAACTGCGTAATCAGGCTGGAGTTAAGATAGAGCGCAACGTTACCTGCTATGATACCAATCGCAAGCACAATAGCAATTATCTTACTTGTCATAATAATCCTCACTATTTATTATATTATCGCTCCTCTTCCCTGCCGCCGCGATAACGCGGCGGCTACTTTTGGGAGAGAGAATAGGTGTGAATTTCGTTTAATTACTCTACGATAGTGAATGCTACGTAGTCAAGGTCGGTGCTTACGCCCGAGGTGAACTCGAAGCAGTAAACGCCTGCCTCGGTAACCTGTACTGTGCCAACTACGCCCTCTGCTACCGAGCCGCTACCAAGAACTGCGTCCTCTGCGGGAGTGATAACCGTACCGCCGAAGCTGTAGCTCTGTGCGTTAAGCGCAGTGCCGCCGAAGCCTGCAAGGCTGATCTGAATAGTGCACGCCTCTTCTACAGTTACCATAACACGGAAGATAGAGCCGTCCGCATAACCGTAAATTCTGCCCGAGCCCTTGCCGCAGTTACCTGCGCCAACAGCGGAAACGAAGTCGCTTCTGGTGTTGATAAGGCACTGAGTGCAATCGATAGTCTCAAGCTGATACTTAGTAGTACCGGTGGTCGCAAGAGTTATATCGGAATCGCTGTAAGAGCCGTAGGACATAACGTCGAGCTTGAGATAGTCTATGTTAGGAGACAGCTTATCGAAGGTAAGCACGATAGTATGCTCACCTGCGGGAATGTTAGCATAACCCATAGTGAAGATGCTCCAGTCGAACCAAGGAGCACTGCCCGATCCGAGAATGTCGAGGTCGCAAAGCTCTACTTCAACGCCGTCAATAGTGAGCGACATAGCCTGATTGATTACACAGCTAACGCTGTGAGCGCCCTTCATAACGAACGCTACGGTGGAGTCTGCCTTAACGTTTACCTTAAAGGAAACGTAAGAGCCTGCTGCCATACCGCCGATGGTGGTGCCGCTGTTCTCAAGAAGTCTGTTACCGTCCTTTGAAGCGTGGTTTGCAAGGTCGGAACGAAGAACCATGCCGTCCTGAGACCAGTTCTCTGCCTCGAGGGTGTATGCGGTGTTCTCGCTGATAACAACGTCGTAGTGGCCCTCACACTTGGTAAGGTGGTCGAGCTGAACGCAGTCTGCGTCGAGGCAAAGACCGCATGTAGCACAAACGGTTTCGCACGCGGGAGCCTCGTTGTTAACGGTCACGAATCTGAAGTAATCTATGTTATGGTTGTCGCATTCGGTAAAGTTAATTTCAAAGAGGTGAACACCTGCTTCTACGTCAACCTGTCCGAGATCAACCTCAACCCACATCCAATAGTCGCTTGCCTCTCTGTGACCGAAGTCGCCGGCAGGAGTAGGAGTGAGAGTCTGACCTGCAAAGGTGATGGTAGTATTAGAGAAATCGAAGGTTGCAGCACCGTAGTAGGACATACGCATCGAAAGTGCGATGGTGTTAGCTTCCTTAACGTCAACGTAAAGCTTAATTACAGAGCCGCTGGTGTAACCCATGAGACAAGTGCCGCTTCCAAAGTCGTTGCTCCAGCTTTCAGTATAGGTATACTTGTTTATATCGATGAAGTCCTGACGAAGAACGAGATTTGTCTTGTCAATACTCTCTGCCTCAACGGTGTAGATGCCTTCTGCATCAATCTCAAGGTCGCTCTCAACGGTGGTATCAAACTCACCGTAGGTGAGAACGTTGAACTTGAAGCAGTCAAGGTTAGCCGACTTGAACATAATCTTGAGAGTATAAGTACCTGCCTCAAGGTCCATAACGCTGCCGAAGGGGATATCGGTCCAGTTCCAATACTTGCTCGTTGCGTCATCGCCGACGAGAAGATCGCCCGAAGGCTCAAGCAAATGCTTCTCAAGCATTACGCTCATATACTTGGATGCTGCGCCGCCGTTAGCCTGAGCAAGTCTGCCCATAATCTGAACGGAAGCCTTATCCTCAAGCACGAGAGTGATGGTGGTATATCCGCCACCGCAAGCGCCAACAGACTTGCCACCGCTGGTTGCGGGATTAGGAGTAGTGGGTGTTTCAATCTGAACGCCTCTGGATTCCCAACCGGAAGCGGGAGTGAGGTTAGTCAAATCAAGATTTTCAGCCTCGAATACGTATTCGCCTGTTGCATTAATGGTAACCTTGAGAATAGAAACTACTTCCTGTGCTACGAGTACCTCGCTACATACGGAGCAATGCTTACCCTCGGTAAGACCAGTAGTAGCGCTGGTTGCCGCTACTGCTGCGTCAACTACCTCGGTGTGACCGAGTGCGCCGATTGCTTCCTGTGCTACGATGGTTTCACCGCATACAGAGCACTTCTTACCGTCGCTAAGACCTGCCTCGGTACAAGTAGCTGCATAGCCTGCCACTACTTCCTCGGTGTGATCAGCTACGGGAATTACTTCCTGTGCAGTAATAGTAGTGTTACAAACGGTACAGATTACACCGTCGGTAAGACCGGTAGCGGTACAGGTTGCTGCCTTGCCCTCTACGGTTTTCTCGGTGTGACCGAGTGCCGCGATTACGGTCTGCTCTACAAGAGTCTGCTTACAAGCTGTACACTTCTTACCCTCGGTAAGACCTGTTTCGGTACAGGTTGCTGCCTTGCCTGCTACTACCTCCTCGGTGTGACCGGGAGCCGTGATGGTTGTAGTTTCTCTGCTAAGCTCGGTGTGACATACGGAGCAGGAAACAACAGTGTCGTAAGAACCGTTCTCGGTACAGGTTGCGTTAACTTCATTTTCCTTGGTGGTTACCTCGGTATGACCGTTTGCGGTAGTGGTCTTGGTTTCTCTGCTGATCTCCACACCACATACGGAACAATAAACAACTTTGTCATAGGAGCCGTTCTCTGTACAGGTTTCAGGAACCACGTTTTCTTCTACCGCTTCTGTGGGAGTGTGAGAGGTGCAAAGGTCTGCCTGACAAGCGTCACACTTAAAGTTGTTGTCATCGTCTTTATGCCCCTTTGCAGCGATTGTTTCCTGTGCTACAAGAGTTGTGCCACATACAGAGCACTTCTTACCATCGGTAAGACCGGTAGCAGTACAGGTTGCGTCCTTACCTGCTACGATTTCTTCTGTGTGATTAGCTACGGGAATTTCTTTCTGTTCCACGAGAGTTGTACCACAAACCGAGCACTTCTTGCCTTCGGTAAGACCTGTTTCGGTACAGGTTGCGTCCTTACCTGCTACGGTTTCTTCTGTGTGATTAGCTACGGGAATTTCTTCCTGTGCAGTAATAGTAGTGTTACAAACGGTACAGATTACACCGTCGGTAAGACCTGCTTCGGTACAGGTTGCTGCCTTGCCTGCTACTACTTTCTCGGTGTGACCGAGTGCCGCGATTGCCTCGGGAGCCTCTATCTCGGTTGCGCCCTCTGCGTCTGCAAAGAGCTTGTCACAGCCACTACACTTGTAGTAAGCCTTCGTGCCTGCCTCGGTGCAGCTTGCCGCTACCTCGGCTACCTCGGACAGCTCGTGAACGTGATCGTTATTGGGATCGGGAGCAGGCTCGCCGAAGATCAAGTCACAGGACACCGCCATAGTAACTGTCAGACACAAAAGCACAATTATCATCAAAATTCTGCTTATGTTCTTCATAATATTCTTCCTTTATTATAAAACATATTTTCGGACTGCTCCTCTCCCTCTCGAGAGAGGAGCAGTCAACTTATAACATTAAACGATTGTAAACGCCACGTAGTCAAGGTCGGTGCTCACGCCCGAGGTGAACTCGAAGCAATATACGCCTGCCTCAACGGTTACGGTGCCTACAACACCCTCTGCTACCGCGCCGCTACCGAGAACTGCGCCCTCGGCGGGAGTGATAACGGTGTTGCCGAACTTGTAGCTCTGCGCATTAAGTGCAGTGCCGCCAAAGCCCGCAAGGCTGATCTGAATAGTAGCAGCCTCCTTAACCTCTACGTAAACGCGGAATACAGAGCCGTCTGCGTAACCGTAAATTCTGCCCGAGCCCTTGCCGCAGTTGCCTGCGCCAACAGCAGGAATGAAGTCGCTTCTGGTGATGATGTCACATCTTGCACAGTTGATATTCTCAAGCTCGTACTTGGTAGTACCGCTGGTTGCAAGAGTAACGTCGGTAGATGCGTCAACGAGCTTAATCTTATCCATATTGGGAGCGCCGCCGGTGATAGAAATTACTATCTCGTTGACACCCTCTTTAAGAGTCGCTCTGCCAAGGCTTACGGACTTCCAATCCCAGTAAGGAGTAGAGCCGGAGCCGAGAAGCTCGCTCGAAGGAACAGTTACTGCCGCACCGTTAACGGTGATAGCAAGGTTGGTGGATGCGTCAAAGCTATTGCCTGCAGCTCCTCTGAGAATTATTTCTACATCTCTATTAGCATCGGAGCTTACGTAAAGAGTAAACTTCGTTCCCGTGGTAAAGCCGTATATGCAGGTCTCACCGTTTCCGGTTTCGGTACCATAGGTACCTTCCTGAAGTCTGCCTGCCGCTACCTGATCGGGACTTGTGATTACCTGACTGTTATCAAAGGTTTCCGCCTCGATGGTTACGCTGTATTTGCCCGAGGTGAACTCGGCAGCGATCGGTACGCAGGAGCACTTGGTTGCGTGGTCATCGTGAGTACAAGCATCGTCGGTGCAAAGACCGCAGTCGCCACAGATAGATGCGCATGTGTTATCGGTGAACGAGCCGAAGGAGTATACTGCTACTCTGAAGTAGTCGATGTTGGGGTTCTTAAGAAGAGTGAAGGTGAAGGTATATTCGCCTGCCTCAAGATCCATAGCAGCTCCGAATCCGCACTCAACCCAGTTCCAATATCTGTTAGCACTAGTACCCTCGGGCATAGTACCGGTAACTGTAAGCGCGGTATCACCGAGCGTTGCGCTGATGAAGTCTGCTGCCTCACCGCCGTTTGCGAACGCGAGAGCGCCAAAGATCTGAATAGTAGCCTTTTCTTTAAGCTTGATAGTGAAGCTTGCAGAACCGCCGCCCGCCTTACCGAGTGACTGACCGCCGCTGGTTGCGGGAGTGGTAGACGTGGGAGTTTCAATGCCTGCCGCAGTCTGACCCGACGAAGGAGTAAGACCGCTGATATCAAGGCTCTCTGCCTCAATCTTGTAGCTGCCCGTGCCCTTAACGGTAAGTATGCCGTCCTGGCTAATTCCCATCTCTTCAAGATCCTTACCGAGCGCGTGGTACGAGCCGTAGGAAAGAACCTCAAATTCAACGGTATCAACGTTACAATCAGTACCTTGTACTTCAATAACGAGCGAATGGTATCCTGCCTCAAGGTTGATATAGCCGACAAGGGTATTTACCCAATCCCAGTAATAACCCTGGGAAGGATCGCCGCCCTGAATGTTGGTGCGCTCTATGCCGGTAATCTTCACGCCGTCAACGTAGAAGTTCCAGTTGTCTGCTACGTAGTACTCAGCCTCTTTTGCAGCCTTGAACCAGATACCTATCGTACCCTTCTGCTCAAGATAAATGTGAGTAGAAATCTGAGAACCGGTTCCGATAGCACCTACCGAAGTGCCGCCTACGGTGCTTTTACCGGACGATTCCTTAGTTACGGGCTCAACGAAGAGCTGACCGTCCTTGAGTCCGTGTAGGTTCGCAACGTCGGAACGGGTGAATGCCTTGTCGGTGTCGAGCTCCTCAAGGTTTCTGTAAACCACACCCTGAGTACCGTCGATCTCAATTAGAGATCTTACATAAGGCATACCTACGTAGAAGTCGATGTAGTCAATATTGAACGCCTTGGTTCCCTGTACGTCGAAGGTAAGGGTGTTTGTACCCGCCGGGATAGTAACGTTGTTGATAACTATCTCCGACCAGCCGGTCGCACCATTTGCAGGAATGATATATCCCTGGAGAGGAATCTCGCCGGAGGCATTACCATTCTCGTCCTGCGAGAAGTTGAGGTACATCTTCATTGCGCCGGCATCAAGGTCTGCGGTGCCCTGGTTAGCAACGCGAAGAACGAGAGTAACGCCCTCATACTCCTTCGCTGCGGTAAAGGTGAAGCCGAAGTAATTGTACTTTACACCGTAGCCGGTAACATACTTGCCGCCGCTGGTGGTTTCGGCGTCTGCATTTGCAACGAGGCTGTTAACTCCCGTCGCCATCTGTGTGCCGGATATAGCGAAATCTATTTTTTCTGCCTCTACGTGATAGGGGCCGGTCGTCTGCTCGGATGCCATATTAACGAGAGCAGTGGAGGATATCTCGGGATATACTCTGAGATTTACCTTAACGGTATACTCCGCAGTACATTTTTCGTATGTAACGAGTATCTTCTTTTCGCCGGGTTTGGTTGTATCGGGTGCAGATATCTTGCACTTATCGATAGGAACCTCGCAGGTGCTGCCGTCTCTGCCGATAGCAGTAACCTTTAAGCCCTCGGCGGTGAATTCCTCCGCATAGGCAAATTCAAGCTTCGCGCCCGTGGTATCAAGAGCGATAGAAGCAACCTTCATATCCTCAAGAGCAACCTCCGGGGGTGAAAGCGTGTTTTTGATAATCGCAAACATATCGCCAACTTCGGTCTTGTACATAACCGCAGTTGCGCCGATAGACACGATCAATGATACGAGAAAAATGATCAAGAGTTCTTTCATTTTGTAACTTTCTCCTTTTGTTATTTATTTATAACGATGCGCCAGCCCGTGCTCGCCGACCTTTACCACCAAAGCCGACAGCGTCGCAGAGGGCGCAGTATTATAACCGCATTTATCAACAGTTTCCGTGTATTATTTTATAAAGTTAACTATAGGTATTATAATTATAACATAAATATTTTTGTATGTAAATTGGCAATATTGCAGAAAAAAATAAGATTTTTTGTTCATTTTATACAAACGAAAAAGCACCCCAAACTTAGCGTGATGTCCTTAACGGACAAATCACGCTAAACGATGTTTGCCCTTACGGG
>CAYXAC010000012.1:0-14599 GCA_964463025.1 uncultured Ruminococcus sp. | reverse complement strand
ATATATAAGGAAGACTTTTTCATTTTGGAGGGGGAAAGGGCTCTTGCGCTCTATTCCTTGCGCGATCCAGGCAATCTTGGTGCGGTTATCAGGAGTGCTGTGGCATTTGGAGTTGAGCATCTAGTGCTTTCTTCTGACAGCGCGGATATATATAATCCAAAGACCGTGAGGGCGGCAATGGGCAGTCTGTTTAAGGTAAAGGTCAGCTATATTGCTGATTTTTCGTCGTTTATACACGCGTCAAGGGAGTGCGGCAGGAGAGTTTTCGCCGCTGAACTTACCGATAGCGCAGTTTCGCTCTCCGACCTATCGCTCTCGCGCGGGGATATCTTCATTATCGGCAACGAGGGACACGGAATTTCGCGCGAGATTTCGGCAAAATGCACGGGAAGCGTGTATATCCCGATTTCGGATAAGACCGAGTCGCTTAACGCCTCGGTTGCTGCTGCAGTTTTGATGTGGGAGCAGAATAATTTGTAATTTTTGGTAGGTGCTTATGGACAAACTTGTGTATTCTATATGGCTCTCGCTCGCTTGCAGTCCGGGTGGATCAACCTTTCCAAAGCTTCTTACCGGGTTTTCATCGCCCGAGGAAGTATACAATGCCGAGCTTTCGGATATATCGAAGATAATCGGTTACCGTAATTCCGATAGGACTGCACTTGATAATAAGAGCCTTGAGAGAGCAACTCTGATATACGAGTTTTGCCGAAAGCATAAGGTTGGAGTAGTCAGTTATTTTGACGATGGCTATCCTAAGTTGCTCCGCGAGATAGCTTCTCCACCTGTTTTGCTTTATTATAGGGGCACTTTGCCTGATTTTGATAAGGCTTTTACGGTTGCGTGCGTGGGTACACGCGCGATTTCGGAGTATGGCAGAAGGTCGGCGTTTCGTATCAGCTATGATCTTGCTACCGCAGGTGCAACGATTGTATCGGGAATGGCTATGGGCATTGACGGAATCTGCGCGGCAGGTGCAATTGCTGCCGGTGCTTCTACCGTTGCCGTGCTTGGCAGCGGTATTGACATATGCTATCCTCCGCAGCACTTGACTTTGGCGCGAGAGATAGTTAAGCATGGATGTATTATCACAGAATATGCTCCAAAGTCCAAGCCGAATAAGTATAATTTTCCGAAGCGCAACAGAATTATCAGCGGTCTCTCCCGCGCTACGATAGTTTTCGAGGGGGAGGAGTGCTCGGGTGCGAAATATACAGCAAGATATGCCAAGGAGCAGGACAGACCGTTATATGCATTGCCCGGTAACGTTGGCGCAAAGAACAGCGAGCTGACTAATATGCTCATAAAGCAGGGGGCGAAGCCTTGCACCTCTGCGGAGGACGTGATAAACGATTTCGCGAAAGAATATCCTCACGCATTAAATCCGTTCAGATTACCGGAGAGAATGTCCGTGGATATGATGGGAATTTTACGTGAGCTTGAGGTTGTTGCGATTTGTCCGAACGACGACGTTTTCATACCACCAAAGCCAAAAAGGATATTTCAGAGAAAGACGCTCGAGGAGGTAAGTGAGCCACAGGAAGTGGTTATAAATACACCGCCAGATACCTTCGACAAATCGGCTCTTGAAATTTATAAGAAAATACCGTCAGAGAGCGATATTTCAATAGAATTGCTCGTTGACGAAAAATATAATCTTCGTGAAGTAATGAAGCGCTTATTAAAGCTTGAGATGGGCGGCTTCGTAGTGCTGCTACCCGGTGAAAAGGTAGCGCGTAAAACCAAGTAAGAAAGGTGCGGCAATAGCCGGCGTGAGAAAATGGCAAATTTAGTTATAGTTGAGTCACCCGCAAAAGCGAATACGATTAAGGGCTATCTTGGCTCAAATTACAAGGTAATAGCATCGAAGGGACATATCCGTGACCTTCCTAAAAGCACGCTAGGTATCAATGTTGAAAATAACTTCGAGCCGCATTATATCAACATTCGTGGCAAGGGTGACGTTATCAAGGAACTGAAAAAGGAAGCTAAGACCGCGAGCAAGATATTTCTCGCGACGGACCCTGACCGCGAGGGGGAGGCAATTTCCTGGCATATTGCAAATCAGCTTGGCATTCCTGCTGATAAGGCTTGTCGTGTGACCTTCAATGAGATTACACAGAGCGCGGTTAAGGAATCTATCAAGAACCCAAGAAAAATCAACGAGGATCTCGTGAATTCCCAGCAAGCGAGAAGAATTCTTGACCGTCTTGTTGGCTTCAAGCTCTCTGAGGTGCTTTGGAAGAATGTTAAAAGCGGACTTTCCGGCGGCAGAGTTCAGTCTGTTGCGACTAGAATCGTCACAGAGCGTGAGCAGGAGATTCGCGACTTTGTTCCGCAGGAATACTGGACTATTGACGCGTCGCTTCTCACCGAGGATGGTGAGAGCGTTGAGGCGAAGTTCTTCGGTGATAAGAAGGGAAAGGTGAAGCTTTCCTGTGATGCTGATGCAAGCGCGATTGAGGAAAAGGTAAAGAACGGTGAGTTCAAGGTAACCTATGTTAAGCACGCTGTTAAATATAAGCAGCCCGCGCCTCCTTTTACGACCTCTACGCTTCAGCAGGAGGCATCGAAGCAGCTCGGCTTCCAATCGCAGAGAATAATGAAGGTTGCACAGGAGCTTTACGACGGCTTGAACCTTGGCGCGCAGTATGGTGGCGTGCAGGGTCTTATCACCTATATGCGTACCGACTCTATCAGAGTTTCGACTGTTGCGCAGAAGGCGGCTAGGGAATATATTGCAGAGAACTTCGGTGAACACCTCCTGCCGAAAACTGCGAGAAATTATAAGAGCAGTGCATCGTCGCAGGACGCGCACGAGGCTATAAGACCGTCAAACGTGTCGCTTAGCCCGAAGCGCGTACGCAAGATGCTCACTAACGAACAGTACAGGCTTTATAAGCTTATCTGGGAGCGCTTTATCGCGAGTCAGATGGAAGCGGCAGAGCTTGATACCGTTTCGGTTGAGCTTGATAACTCCGGTTACGTATTCAAGACCGGAGGCTACGTTATTAAATCGAAAGGTTATCTTACTATATACGATTACGGTGACAAGCTTGAGGATTCCGAGGTTGAGCACGTTCATCTTGGAACTCTTCCGAATATAAAGAAAAATCAGATGCTCAAAACCGCGTCTATCAAAAAGCAGCAGCACTTTACCGAGCCGCCTGCGAGATATACCGAAGCATCTCTTATTAAATTCCTTGAGGAGAACGGCATTGGACGTCCCTCGACCTATGCTCCCATTATTTCCATCATTATCTCAAGAGAGTATGTAAAGCGTGATGGCAAATCCCTTGTTGCGACTCCTCTTGGTGAGATAACTACCAAGTTTATGAAGGAGCATTTTCCTGAGATAGTCGACTACGAGTTCACTGCCTCTATGGAGGATAAGCTTGACTCGATAGAGAATAGCGAAAACACTATTGTAGGCGTACTCTCGGAATTCTATAAAAAATTTGAAAAGGACCTCGAGGCAGCATTGTCGCTTGAGAAGAAGGAAAGCATCGTTATTCCCGCAGAGGAGAGTGACGTGCTCTGCGACAAGTGCGGAGCTAAAATGATTTATAAGAACGGCAGATTCGGTAAATTCCTCGCGTGTCCGAACTATCCTGCCTGCAAGAGCACCAAGGCTATTGATAAAAGCGGCAACATTGCCGAAAGCAATGCGGCTCCTGCGCCCGTGCTCGTAGGATTTAAGTGTGAGCTTTGCGGTGGTGAGATGCTTGTGAGAAACGGCAGATATGGAACGTTCTATGCCTGCACCAATTTTCCGAGCTGTACCTTCACAAAGCAGAAGGTATCCGACACGGGTGCATCCTGCCCGAAATGCTCGTCGAAGGTTATTGCAAGGCATGGCAAGGGTAAAATGCTTTTTTATAGCTGCGAGAAATATCCAGAGTGTGACTATTCGTCGTGGGATATGCCTCTGCCCGAGAAATGTCCCGATTGCGGAGCGATACTTTATTATCGCAAGAGCCGCAAGAGCGTTATTTGCAAGGAGAAATCCTGCTCCTACAAGCGCGACGAGGAAATGACGGTAATCGAATGATGCAGACTGTTAAAGTAATAGGCGCAGGCCTTGCAGGCTGTGAGGCGGCGTGGAGTGCGGCAAAGCTTGGCGTTAAGGTTGAGCTTTACGAGATGAAGCCCCATAAGTTTTCGCCCGCACATCATAAGCCTGGATTTGCAGAGCTTGTATGCTCGAATTCGCTACGCTCGAATCAGCTAAATAATGCCGTTGGACTTCTCAAGGAGGAGCTTAAATTACTTGGCTCGCTTATAATGGAGGCGGCATACGCCACCGAGGTACCAGCGGGTTCGGCACTTGCGGTAAACCGCGACGAGTTTAGTGATTATATTACCAACAAAATAAAGAATCACCCCAATATAACGGTTATAGAGGGAGAGGTTACCGAGATTCCTGAGGGAATTGTGGTTATTGCCACGGGTCCCTTGACCTCGGAGGCTTTTGCCGAGAAAATCTCTGAGCTGACCGGTGGCGGCGAGCTTCATTTCTTTGATGCGGCAGCCCCCATCGTTGATTTCTCGACAGTTAATACCGAGGTTGCTTTCTTTGCTTCCAGATACGGTAAGGGGGCGCCTGAGGATTACCTTAACTGTCCTATGACCAAGGAACAGTATGACGTTTTTTACAACGCATTGGTGTCGGCAAAGACCGCGCCTCTCAAGGCGTTTGACAAGGAGCTTCAGGAGGATCTGACGGTCTTTGAGGGCTGTATGCCCGTTGAGGTTATGGCTACTCGAGGTTATGACACACTTCGCTTCGGCCCTATGAAGCCCGTAGGTTTGCCCGTTCCCTCAACGGGTGAGGATGCGTTTGCTACCGTTCAGCTTCGTCGCGAGAACAAGGAGGGCACGATGTACAACATAGTCGGATTCCAGACACATCTTACTTTCCCCGAACAAAAACGCGTTTTCGGACTTATTCCGGGACTCGAGAATGCCGAATTTTTCCGTTACGGAGTAATGCACAGAAACACCTATCTTAATTCTCCCGGATTCTTAACTTCCACTTATTCAGCGAAAAATCAGGGCAGAATATTCTTTGCAGGTCAAATGACGGGTGTTGAGGGATATGTTGAGTCTACCTCGTCGGGATTCGTGGCAGGCGTTAACGCTGCCATGCTTGCGCTTGGTAAAGAGCCGATAATATTCCCGAAAGAAACCGAAATCGGCGCACTTGCGCATTACGTGAGTGAGGGCGGTGTATCATCGTCATTCCAGCCGATGAACGCGAATTTCGGTATTATCGCGCCCTTTGATAAAAAAATAAAAGGAGGCAAGAAATGTCGAAACGAGGCGTACGCTGTGCGCTCACTTGAGATAATCAAGAGTTTTGATATTTTTGGAGAAGCCTAATGAGAATACTTTTAGACGCCATGAGTGGTGATAACGCACCGCTTGAAATACTTCTTGGTGCTGAGTTGGCTCTTAAGGAATTTAAGGAGCATACGCTCGTTCTCGTCGGTGATGAGAATGTGATTTCTGACATTGCAGTTAAGAATGAGATCAATCTTGCTGGCATTGAGATTATCCATGCCGATACCGTGATAACGATGGAGGACAGCCCACTGGCTGCTGTCAGGGACAAAAAGGATTCTTCAATGAGCGTTGGACTCAAGAGTCTTGCTAACGGTGCAGTCGATGCATTCGTGAGCGCTGGTAACACCGGAGCGCTCATTACCGGCTCGACTATCATCGTCAGACGTATCAGAGGAATCAATAGGGCGGCTATTGCATCTATTTTGCCGCTTTCTACACCCGTTCTCCTTATGGATTCGGGCGCTAATCTTAACGTAACGTCGGATAATATTTGTCAGTTCGCTTTTATGGGTGCGAAGTATATGGAAAAAATATACGGCATCGACCGCCCCAAAATCGGCCAGCTCAATAATGGTACCGAGTATAATAAGGGCAACCCCTTGCAGATAGAGTCCTATCAGATGCTTTCTGAAAGCGGTTTGAACTTCGTTGGTAATGTTGAGGCGAAGGAAGTACCGTTTGGAGTTTGCGACGTTCTTGTTACCGACGGCTTTTCGGGTAATATCTTCTTAAAGGCAGTTGAGGGAATGGGGAAATTCCTTATGGGAACTCTCAAGGAAGTACTTACAACCAATCTAGTAACCAAGGTTTCTACCTTGACCATGAAGGAGAAGATCGTTGAGATGAAGCATCGCTTTGATGCTTCGGAGCATGGCGGCGCACCGATACTCGGCATTTCAAAGCCGGTTATCAAGGCTCACGGTTCGTCAGATGCGAATGCAATCAAGAACGCAATCAGGCAGGCGATATTCTTCGTCCAGTCGGGTATCAACAGTGAAATTGCTGCTTTTGCAGAGGATTACGATGAAAAAAAACTTCTCGCTGATGCGGAGAAAATGTACGCAAATCTTGATTAACGGCATATAATTTTAGGCAGAAAGGAGAAATGACAATGGCTCTTGGTAAGGAAGCACTTGAGCTTGCAACAAAAATAGGCTATACCTTTAGTGACCTTATGCATCTCGAAACGGCGTTGACTCATTCCTCCTACACTAACGAAATGCGCAAGAAGGGTATCAGGGCGACCTCGAACGAGCGCCTTGAATTTCTTGGCGACGCGGTGCTTGAAATTGTGATTTCGGAATACCTTTATTCCAACTTTTCAAAATACAGAGAAGGTGCACTCACAAAAATGCGCCAACAGCTCGTCTGCGAAAAAACGCTTGCCAGAATTGCCACGAGGCTCGGAATTGGTGAGTATTTGAATTTAGGTAACGGCGAGGAGAGCGCGGATTTAAGACGCAGACCTAAAATCCTTGCAGATGCACTTGAGGCTCTAATTGCCGCCGTTTATCTTGATTCTGCCTCGCGAGATGACGATTCATATAAAAAAATTATACTTTCGCTTTTTATTGACGAAATAAATTCTGCGGCAAATCAGCGCACCGATTACAAGACGATGCTGCAGCAGCTTGCCGAGCAGGAGGTAACTGCATTCCTTGAATACAGAGTAATATCCGAAGAAGGTCCCGCGCACGATAAACTCTTTACGGTTGAGGCTGTAATAAATAACAACGTCGTCGGCAAAGGATCTGCGCAGACTAAAAAGGACGCGGAAATGCAGGCGGCGAGGATGGCGCTTCAGCTATTTGGAGTTGTCGTATGAAACGGCACGTAAATATCCCGATATTTATTCCGCATCTCGGTTGCCCCAATCAATGCGTATTTTGCAATCAACGCACGATTTCCGGTGTAAAGGAGTTCGATCCAGGCTGTGTCAAGGCTCAAATTGATGAGGTTCTGGCAACGGTAAACTCTGACACAGAGGTCGAGATTGCATTCTTTGGCGGTTCGTTTACGGGAATTGACCGCGAGCTTATGGAGTCGCTTCTTGTTACTGCCCACTCATATATTACCTCTGGGCGAGTAAGAGCAATAAGATGCTCTACAAGACCTGATTATATAGACTCCGAAATCCTTGAAATACTCGCAGGATACGGAGTTAAAACCATTGAGCTTGGGCTTCAGAGTGTGTCCGATGAGGTTTTGCGGATTACAAAGCGTGGTCACAGTTTCGAGGCAGAGAAGCGCGCTTGTGAAATGATAGTAGATGCGGGCTTCGCGCTGGTCGGGCAAATGATGATCGGCCTTCCGGGAGCTGACATTGAATCGGAAATAAGAACTGCCGAATTTATAGCCTCGGTAGGAGCTTCGGCGGCTAGAATTTATCCTACCGTAGTGTTCAGGGAAACCGAGCTTTGCAGAATGTCAGAAAATGGAGTTTATCAGCCGCTTTCGCTTGACGAGGCTATAGAACGCTCTGCGACTGTGCTTGAAATATTTGATGCGGCGGGTGTTGACGTTATTAGAATAGGGCTTGCGGCAAGCGAGAATCTATCATCGTCTGATACCTATTATGCAGGACCGAATCATTCATCTCTCGGTGAGCTAATTGAGAACGAGCTGTACTACAAGAAAATCAGAAAATTGCTAGCGGGAAAGAACATTTCCTGCGATCATACGATAAATATTTATGTTCCTCGCGGCTCACTTTCAAAAGCCGTAGGACAAAAGAAGAAAAACAGGCTTCGCCTTTCCGACGATTATCCTGGGTTCGCAATCCACTTTAGCGAATCGGACTCTATCTCGGGCTACGGCGTGCTTTGCTACGTAGATAATTAAATTTGGAGAAGATAAATGTACTTAAAATCACTCGAACTTCACGGATTCAAATCCTTCCCGAACCGAACGGTTCTTTCCTTCGAGCGCGGTGCTACCGTAATCGTTGGACCTAACGGAAGCGGTAAATCCAATATTTCCGACGCTATGCGTTGGGTTCTCGGTGAACTTTCCAGCCGTAATATCCGAGGTACGAAGATGGAGGATGTAATCTTCGGCGGTACCGACGACAGACGCCCGATGGGATTTGCCGAGGTTTCGGTTACCTTCGATAATTCCGATCCCAATCACCGTCTTGACTCTGAGTTTGACGAGGTTGTAATCACCAGACGCTACTACCGTACCGGAGACAGTGAATATCTTATCAACCGTCAGCCAAGACGTTTGCGTGATATTTACGAGTTGTTTATGAACACCGGTGTCGGACGTGAGGGATATTCTATAATCGGTCAGGGCAAAATAGCCGAGATTATTTCCAAGAAAAGCGACGAGAGAAGAAACATCTTCGAGGAGGCGGCGGGAATTTCCAAGTACCGTCACAGAAAAGAGGAGTCCGAACGAAAGCTTAAGGCTACGCAGGACAACCTTGACCGCGTAAGAGATATTCTCACCGAACTTGAGAGCCGTGTCGGACCGCTTGAAAAGGATGCTGAAAAGGCGAGAAAGGGTCTTGCACTCTACGAGGAAAAGAAGAGAGCTGACGTATCTCTTTGGCTCTTTGATACGAAGAAAATACGCGATGACATAATTGAGGCTGATAATACGCTCAAATTGTCGCGCCGCGATCTTGAAATAGTTGATCAGCTTATCTCCGATCTCGAAGCGCAGAACGAAACGCTCTACAACAAGGCGCAGAGCAATAAGGCTGTATCCGAGCAGCTGCTCGAGAGCATCAGACTTACGACAGACCGTATGCATCAGCTTGACAATGCGCTTCGCGTTGCCGAGTCGGATTTCGCTCATTCCGCAGAGCTTATCGAGCATTGTAATATTAGAATAGCCGAGATAGACGCGAGCAGTGCTTCTCTCGAGAAGAATAAGAGCGAATATATTATTCGTAAGGAAAAATTTGAGGCAGAATATAAATCTGTAATGGATATAAGGCTTGGGCTTCTTGCCGAGGAGCAAAAGCTGATTGCCGAGATAAGCGCTGCAAAGCGTGAGCTTGAGGAGGCTCTTGACGAGCTTACCGTCGAGGAGGGGAATCTCGGTAGCCTTAACGTACGAATCGGAGTTCTTAAAAGCTCCAAGGTCACCGATGGTACCAAGTCGCATGACATTGAGGCTGAAATCGCTAAATATGAGGCAGAAGGCGTTACTCTCAAGGCAGAGGCTGAGCGCTGCGACAGAGCAGCAGCAGGCTTTAAGAAGAGTATTGCTGAAAAAGATTTTATAATCGCCGAGTCACAGGAAAAGCTTGCTAATCTTACCGAGCAGCGTGAGTCACTTGCTGAGTCGTTGGGAAACGCAAGAGTTGAGCGCGATACCGCGACACAGCGTGCCGAAATGCTGCAGCGCATGAATGATCATTTCGAGGGCTATGCCGAGAGCGTCAAGTACGTGATGAAGGCGTATAAAGAGGGGAGAATCTCCGATAAGGGTAATATTTACGGCCCACTTTCATCGCTTATCAGCATTGATAAGAAATACATAACCGCAATAGAAACCGCACTTGGTGCGAGCCTGCAGAACATCGTAGTTGAGAGCGAGGAAACCGCAAAGGCGGCAATTTACGCGCTCAAGAGTGCGAATGCAGGACGTGCGACCTTTTATCCGATAACGGCTATCAAGTCGGCTAGCGAAACCGACGAGATACGCGAGTCTGCCAAGATGGCAGGCTACGTCGGCAGAGCAGATACGCTCGTTGAGTCGGACAAGGCTTATCGCGGAATCATCGAGTGGCTGCTTCTTCGTACGGTTGTGTTTGACAATATTGATAACGCATCCGAGGCGGCTAAAAAGTTAAGATACAAGGTTAAAATTGTAACTCTTGACGGTCAGGTCATCAATGCGGGCGGTGCTTTCACCGGTGGTAGCGCAAAGCGCGACAGTGGTATTCTATCGCGTCTTAATACTATAAACGAGCTTAAGGAAAAAACTGAGAAGCTCACCGTTGCCATCAAGGAATCCGAGAAGTCGCTTTCCGAGCTTGACAAGGAAATTGCTTTAGCCAAGGAAGCCTCTCGCGATTCAGAGCAGGAAAAGGAGCTTCTGCTCACACTCTCGCGTTCGCAGTTCGCAGCGCTTGATAACGCAGAGGCAAAATATAACGCAAATCTTGAAATTATTGAAAAGCTTAAGTCTGATTACAACGGACTCAAGGGTCAGCAGACGAGAGCGGACGAGGAGCTTCTAGGTCTTGCTGCCGAGTATGAAGCAAACGTTGAGCGAATCGAGGCTCTCAAGGCATTCAGAATTCGCAGAAGCGAGGAGATGGGAGTACTCGACGAAAAGCGTGACGAAATAGGTCAACGTACCGGAGAGCTTAACGTCAAGGCGGCAGAGAAAAAGCGCGACGTTGAGAATGTAGAGGAAATGATTGCTTCGCTGAATTCCAGACTCTCCGACCTTGACAGTGATCGCGAGGCGCAGAAAATGCGTATAGAGGAGCTCAAGAATAAGCGTTCCGGCATAGATGCTATCCGTAACGAAAATGCCGAAGAATGTTCGAATCTCGAAAAAGAGCTAGAAAACTTGAGGCAGAAACGAATCGAGGTCGAGGCAGGCAACGATGAGTTTGAGCGTGAGATAGCAAATATTCGCGTAAAGCTTAAGGATAAGAATGCGAGCCGTCAGGTGTGCTACGAGGCTATGTTAAGAAACGAAACTCGTCTTACACAGCTTACCGAAAGGCAGGACAAGCTTGGCTCGCAGCTTTGGGACGATTACGAAATCACCTACGAGGAAGCGGTAGCCTTCGATTATCCGGCGGTAACCGCGGAGAATCGTGACGAGGTTGCAGCTTTGCAGTCCTCCTGTCGTTCAAAACTTCGAGCACTTGGTAATTATAATCCAGGTGCGATCGAAGAATTCGCAGAGGTAAAGTCGAGATACGACTCGCTCAATACGCAGTTCGTCGACCTGACAAGCTCATATAACGAGCTTACGGGAATTATAGAGCGTCTAGAGGTTGAAATGCGTACCAGCTTCGTTGATGCATTCGAGGCTATCAATAAGAACTTTGGCATAACCTTCAAGGAGCTGTTCGGTGGCGGTAACGCAGAGCTGTCGCTCACCGATCCCGAGGATGTTCTTACATCTGGCATTGAGATTAAGGCGGCGCCTCCCGGCAAGATTATCAAGAATCTTTCGCTTCTTTCGGGTGGTGAGCAGTCTTTCGTTGCAATTGCGCTTCTATTTGCGATTTTGAAGGTAAATCCGACACCATTCTGTATTCTTGACGAGATTGAGGCGGCACTTGACGAGGTCAACGTTTATCGCTTTGGTGATTACATCAAGAAGTTTAATGACGGTACGCAGTTTATTCTTATCACGCACCGTCGCGGAACTATGGAAATAGGTGATAGACTTTACGGTATCACAATGCCGCAGAGAGGTATCTCGCAGGCTATCGAGCTTAACGTAAATGAAATTGAAGGAAAGGAAAAGGAGCTGCTTGATGGGGTTCTTTGACAAATTAAAACAAGGATTATTTAAAACTAAAAATGCAATAGTTGAAAAGGTAGACAATCTATTAAAAAACTTCGTTAAGGTTGACGAGGATCTTTTCGACGAGCTCGAGGAGCTGCTTATTTACGCAGATATCGGTGTCATGACTACCGAGGAGATTCTTGACGAGCTTCGCGACGTAGTTAAGACCAAGAGAATAAAGGAGCCGGCAGGAGTAAAAGACGAGCTGTTCACAATTCTTCGTTCTATGATAGGCGAGCACGAACCGCTTAATCTTTCAACTAAGCCATCCGTTATTCTCGTTATAGGCGTCAACGGAGTAGGAAAGACTACTTCGATAGGAAAAATTTCGGCAGAACTCAAATCGCAGGGAAAGAAGGTCGTCGTTGCGGCGGCTGATACCTTCCGTGCCGCAGCTGCTGAGCAGCTTACCGTTTGGTGCGAGAGAGCCGGAGTTGATATTATCAAGCAGGCGGCAGGAGCAGATCCTGCATCGGTTGTATTTGATGCGATTAATGCCGTGAAGGGACGCGGAGCAGACGTGCTTATCGTTGACACTGCGGGCAGACTTCATAACAAGAAGAATCTTATGGACGAGCTTGCGAAGATTGACAGAGTTATTGCTCGCGAGCTTCCAAACGCGGCAAAGGAAACACTTCTTGTTCTCGATGCTACGACCGGTCAAAATGCCGTTTATCAGGCAAAGGAGTTCAAGGAGGCATCAAAGATTACCGGTCTTGTACTCACAAAGCTTGACGGAACCGCCAAGGGCGGTATCGTTATTTCGATAAGAAAAGAGCTTGGAATTCCCGTTAAGTTTATCGGTGTTGGCGAACAGATCGACGATATGAAGCCTTTTGATGCAAAGGAATTTGCAACCGCACTTTTTGAAGAAAAATAATAAGGTAAAAATATATGCTTACAAGTAAACAGAGGGCGACGCTCCGCTCACTTTCACAGAATCTTGATACCATCTTCCAGATAGGCAAGGGTGGTATCAGCGAGGAGACCTGTAATCAGATTTACAACGCACTTGAGGCGCGCGAGCTTATCAAGGCGCGAGTGCTTGAGAACAGCGGTTATACCGCGAAGGAGGCGGCAAACGAAATTGCTGCGGCAATCGGCTGCGACGTCGTTTCCTGCGTTGGCTCGAGATTCGTGCTTTACAAGGAATCCACCAAAAAGAAGCGTATTGAAATTTAATCGCTTGATTGGAGCATTCGGTGAAATACAACAAAAAACATCTAGAAAATTTAAGGCAGAGTGTAAAAACAACTCTTTCGGAGAAAAGATACTTGCATACTCTCGGGGTTGAGCGCGCGGCCATTCGGCTTTCGGAATATTTTCCTTCGCTTGACGCAAGCGAGCTTTCTGCAGCGGCACTTCTGCACGATATAACCAAGGAGTTATCGGTAGAAGAGCATATTGCGCTTGCTTTGTCGCAGGGGGTTATCCTGACGAGCGAGCAAATTGAGAGCAGGGAGATATTGCACTCGGTTACAGCTCCCTTTGCGGTGACTGATAAATACATTGAATTTGCGAGTGAAAATATTTTGTCATCGCTTGAGAATCACACTACCGCTGCGGCGGAGATGTCGCTTTTCGACGAGATAATTTACATCGCCGATTACGTTGAGGACGGCAGAATTTATCCTGCCTGTGTCGATGTTCGGGAAATGCTTTTCTCGGGACTTAATGCTGCGGCTAATGAAAAAGAGCGCCTTACGGCGCTTCATAGGGCGACACTTAAATCGCTCGAAAATACGATAAACAAGCTCTTATTTCAGGGCAGAATACTGAATGAGCGCACAATCGAGGCGAAGGAATACATTGTTTCCTTGCTAAATACCAATGGAGAATAAAATGGAAGAAAAGATTATAAAGACTCTTGCGAATGGCGATTCGTCGGCTCTTGCGAGAGAGGCAGTAAAGCTGCTGCTTGAGAAAAAGGCTATTAACGTTACTCTCTTTGACGTTAGAGAAAAGACGAGTGTTACCGATTATTACGTTAACGCTACGGGACGCTCGTCGACGCAGGTTGCATCGCTCGCAGACGAGGTTGCCGATACTATGGAAAACAAGGGGCGCAGACCTCTACGTATTGAGGGCAGAAGCGGAAACGCTTGGATTCTCGTTGACTTCGGCGACGTTATCATCAACGTCTTTGACAGAGCATCCAGAGAGTTCTACAATTTCGACAAGCATTTGCCCGAGGACAGCGCGGTAGACATCTCCGACCTTGTGGCTGAGGTTGACGAAAAATTTAATATCAATAAGAATTGAGGACATAAACAATGAATTACGAACACTCAAATATTGAAGCCAAATGGCAAAAATATTGGGAAGAGAACGGAACGTTTAAGACCGACGTCTGGGATTTCTCGAAACCGAAGTATTACGTCTTGGATATGTTCCCGTATCCTTCCGGTGTAGGACTTCACGCAGGACATCCCGAGGGCTATACCGCAACCGATATTATGTCGCGTATGAAGCGTATGCAGGGCTACAACGTTCTTCATCCTATGGGTTACGACTCATTCGGTCTTCCCGCCGAGCAGTATGCTGTAAGCACGGGTAATCACCCGAACGGCTTCACGCAGGAGAATATAAAGACCTTCTCAAAGCAGCTTCGTGAGCTTGGCTTCGACTACGATTGGTCCAAGATGATAGCAACGTCCGATCCCTCCTTCTACAAGTGGACTCAGTGGATCTTCAAGAAGCTTTATGAGGCAGGCTACGCAAAGCGCATTGAGATGCCTGTAAACTGGTGCGAGGCGCTTGGTAC
>CAYXAC010000011.1:0-15159 GCA_964463025.1 uncultured Ruminococcus sp. | reverse complement strand
GTAAGTCTACGACTCTGCGTATGATTGCAGGTCTTGAGGAGATTTCCGACGGTGAAATTCTTATCGACAACGTGGTAGTCAACGACGTAGCTCCCAAGGACAGAGATATTGCGATGGTATTCCAGGCATACGCGCTTTATCCCCATATGACCGTTTACGACAATATGGCGTTCGGTCTCAAGCTTCGCAAGATTCCCGATATCAAGAGGGATAAGGCAGGCAACCCTGTGCTTGACAGCGAGGGCAGACAGATTCCCATTATGAGAAAGTACACCAAGGCTGAAATTGACGAGAAGGTACGCGGTGCGGCGAAGATACTCGCAATCGAGGAGTATCTTGACAGAAAGCCCAAGGCTCTTTCGGGCGGTCAGCGTCAGAGAGTTGCTCTTGGTAGAACTATCGTAAGAAACCCTAAGGTATTCCTTCTTGACGAGCCGCTTTCCAACCTTGACGCAAAGCTCAGGGGCACGATGCGTGCGGAGATTACCAAGCTTCACGACAAGCTTGGCGCAACCTTCATTTACGTAACTCACGATCAGGTTGAGGCTATGACTATGGGTACTCGTATCGTAGTTATGAAGGACGGCTTCGTTCAGCAGATCGGAGCACCTCAGGAGCTTTACGATTACCCCATCAACACCTTCGTTGCGGGCTTCATCGGTACACCTCAGATGAACTTCTTTGACGGCTATATTACACCTGACGGTAAACTTAAGTTTGCAAATGAGCAGGAAATCGAGCTTTCCGAGGCTACTATGGCGATGTTCGATAAGGAAAAAATCGGTGACGGACTTGACGTAATTTTCGGTATTCGTCCCGGCGATCTCAAGGTGCTTGATAGCGAGTGCGAGACCTCTGTCAGCGCTAAGGTTGAGGTTATCGAGGCTCTCGGCAACGAGACCATTATCTATGCTAATCTCGACAAGACCGCCGAGGCAGGAATTGAGAAAACACCTACCAGCATCACCGCTTCTGCGAAGCTCAAGAAGAATCCCGAAAAGAAGAGCGAGATTATTCTCGGAATTGACGAGGAGGCTATTCACCTCTTCGACAAGAAGACTCGTGTGAGCATCAGAAAATAATTACATATCCAAGGGGCTGTCACATTTGGTAAAACCAAAAAAGTCCGAAAAATAATAAAAAAGAGTCTCAAATACGGCAAAAAGTATAAATGAAACAGTTATAATGTTGAAATCCTACGGATTTCTTCAAAATTATTATGGACTTTTTCTACCGCCGTTTGCTGAACTCTCGTCGTAGATAACTACGCCTTCGGTCGCAAACGCCGCTTTTTCCTCAAATCTTCCTATCCCCTTATCAAACTAAAGAGGCTGCTCAAATTTTGTATTTGAGCAGCCTTTTGCTATTAATTGTTTTGTCAAGCAATGTTTTTTGTGCAATTTGAATAGAATTTTCCAATATTTTTGCTATATTGACCAATTTACATTTTAAGAAATATATGTTATAATTATGGTGTAATGTTTTTGCGTTCGCTTGATATTTTGGAAACTTTAGCGCGCAAAGGCATTAAAAACAATTTTGGAGGAATTTATTATGAAGCAAAGACGCATTTTACTCAGCTGCCTTTTGGTTTTGGCACTTATGCTGACGACCGTTGCCTTTAGCTCTTGCGAGATGATCAACGGATTTTTAGGCAATAATGACGTCGGCGACGGCGGTGGCAACACCGACGTTATTCCCGACACCCCGGACGATAAGCCCGGTGATTCCGAAATCCCCGACGACCAGCCCGACGGACCGGATAACACAGATCCCACAGACGTTCCCGTGCTTTCCGAGCTTCACGGCAGCTTCTATTTAGCGGAAAATTGGCAGTATATGACCAACGACGACGGCGCATCTCTTGACGGTGGAGATGTTCCTTACTCTATGGCAGACGGCTCTATCAAGTTCCACAGAGCAAATCAGGCGTTCATTGCGGGCGATTACACCAATGCGACCGTATCCTTTATGCTCAAGGGTACGAACGACTGGAGTATTTGGTTTAACTCCTCGTCTAAGGATAACGCTAACAACTCAAGCTACCGTCTTGCGTACGCATACGGCGGTATCAGACTCGTTCTTTCCTCTGCGCCCGAGCAGGCTGCTGCGGTTGTAACCGACGACCTCTATAAGAAGGGAGAATGGAACAGATTTGATATCGTATTCTCCACCAATAAGGAAGGTGTTTGCCAAATCAAGCTTTACATCAACGGTGTTCGTGCCACTCTTGCGGCAGGCGACAATACCACTCCTATGGTGAGCGTTGCTGACAATACACTCACCCACACCCAGCCCGCTATGTTTACTACCGGTGAATATATGGTAGTTAAGGTTTGGGAGGCACATAACTACGTACAGATCAAACCTGTTGCAAATGCTGAGGAAGAGGACCTTCCCATCATCGCTTGTATCGGTGCATCTATCACCGAGGGTGCAGGCGCAGACAACTTCTATACTGAGAGCTATCCCGCACAGCTTCAGAACGCTCTTAACGGCCAGTACAACGTTATCAACTACGGTAACAGCGGTAAGACCGTTCGTGAGGATCTCGGCGACGTTGCTTGGCTCAAGCAATATCAGTGGCAGGGCGTTCAGGCGATAGTTCCCGATATTGCTATTCTCAATATCGGCACCAACGACTCCAAGACCTCGAACGATCCCGTTTCTACGTATGACTCCTTCTACGAAGCGTATAAGTACCTTATCGACCAGCTTCTCGCTGTAAATCCCGATATGGAAATTATTATCTGTACCGTTCCTTACGCTTACACAGGCATTTGGGATATTAACAACGATAATATTAAAAATATTATCGCTCCCGTACAGAGAGATATTGCCGAGGAATTCGGATACACTCTTATCGACCTTTACGAGTACAGCCAGAACAAGTCCTTCCTCTTTAACGACGGCGTTCACCCCGGCACCAGAGGCTACGAAATGTTCGTTAAAATTATAATGAAGGCGCTTCTTGAGGGCGAGGACGCTTTGACCGAGGAGTTTATCGCTTCCATTAACGCAGAATACAACGATAAGATCTCGGGCATTTCCGCATCTATCGTTACCTCCGATGACGCTATCAACCTTGTAGTAAGCGGCGACACCGAGCTTTCGGCAGGCGATTACCTTAAGATTTACGTTGGCACAGGCGACGAGAACGCTAACTACTATGATGCAACTATTGCAGACGGCAAGTTCAGTGCAACTATCAATCTTTGCGAGCTTACCAAGACCAGCTCTTGGTATAACGTAAGAGTTTGCGCAAGCGAGTCTGATTATAAGATAGTTCTTATGAACCAGAGCGAGTATGCACAGGGTCAGGAATTCACCAGCATCAAGGATAAGGTTACTCTTAAGTCCTGGAATGCAAACTACGGTGCAACCCTCAGCTTCGTTCTCGGTGACAACGTTTTCGTAGAGCTTGACTCTGTTGTTATAAAAGAAGTAGACGGTGTTCCTGCTCTTATCGTAGAGGGTACTACCAACGACACAGCTCCCAAGCTTTATGTAGGTCAGCATCCCACCGACGAGGGCGTTTACAGAGTAAGCAATGATATCAACGTGGGCGAGGACGGCAGCTTTACCGCCAGCTTCGACTTTTCCACTATGCCCATTGGCGGCTGGTATAACGTAAGAATCTATCTCTCCGATGGCAGCTATTACGCAGTTTCCAAGGACGGTCTTACCGATGGCGAGAATGCTATAAACGTCGAAGATATGATCTATTGCGAAACTACCAAGATTCAGATCAAATCCTGGAATGACGGCGGCGTTGCAACCCTCAGCTTTGAGGTTACGGAGCACGATTCTACCGCACTTGTTCCCACTCTTACCGTTACAAGCGGCTCTATTGCAGAGGTTGACGGCAAGATAGTTCTTACCATTTCGGGTACCACCAACGACACGAGCCTCAAGCTTCTCGTTGGTCCTTCGGACGATCTTGAACTCTACGGTCACGACATCACTGTTGCCGATGACGGCAGCTTCACGGTATCCTTCGAGCTTTCCTCTCTTGAGGCAAGCGGAAGCTGGCAGAATGCTAAATTCTTCTACTACAACGGCTCAAATGTTGTTGTGACTTACAGCAGCGTAGGCGTTAACGTAGATGACGTATTCTACTCCGAGAACAAGAAGATTACTATCAAGACCTGGGGCGAAGCAGGTATCCTCAGCCTTTCTGTTGAGAACTACGACAGCTCCTACACCCTTACCGCAACCGAGGTTAAGTTCGCAAACGGAAAGCTCGTGTTTAGCGGCACTACCACTAACGTGAGAAGTCTTACCGCTTATCTCTACAATACCACCGAGGCAATCGACAGCTACAAGGCTGACGCAGTTATTGGCGAGGACGGCAGTTTCACCGTTGAGATTGCTCTTGAGCAGCTCACTCTCGCAGGCGGCAACTGGTATTACCTCTTCGTATCCGTAAACGGCGGTGATAAGGTTAAGGTTGTTTACAATAATTATGATAAGAACGAGCTTTACGCTTACGGCTACCGCGTTTACAAGTGGGAATACTGGGAGGGTATTGCCGTAAATTACACCGACTACACTTACTCCATCACTAACGCAACCATCTCCGAGGTTGACGGCAAGGCAACCCTCACCATTGAGGGCACAATGAAGGATTCCACTGTTGCGGCAGATACCATCACACTGCGTCTTGACAAGACCTCTGAAACCAAGCAACAGATTGACCTTGTTAACCAGTCCACCGAGGCAGGCAAGTTCAAGTTCGTTGCTGACATCTCCGAGCTTTACGGAACAACCGTAACCACTCAGTACGGTGAGCAGGCATATTTCATTCGTCTGTTTGTAGACGGTACAAAGCTTGCAGATGTTAACTCCAGATGGGCAGTAGCAAATCTCTTCCAGGCGGTTGATATCGGCGAGAGCACCTATTACTTCATGCGTAACAGCTCCAGCGCTTACAATACTCTCGGTCTTGTAAGAATTGATAACAGCGTTCCCACTCCCGTTCTCACCGTTTCCGAGGTGAAGATGGAGGACGGCAAGCTCATTGTTACAGGTACTGCCGAGAACGTTGAAACGCTTACCGTTTCTCTCTTTGAGAGCGATGCAAATCACCTTGACAACAATGTGCAGATCAACACTGACGGAACTTTCAGCACCGACTTTTCTCTTGAAGCTCTCACCGCAGACGCAGGTAACTGGTATTACCTCAAGACCACCGTCAACGGTGGCGATGCAACCAAGGTCGTCATTTCCTATGACAGCACTTACAAATATGCTTTCGGTTATCGCACTTATAAGTGGGAAAACTGGGAGGGTATTGCCGTAAGCTATTCCAACACCGGTTATGCTTATACTATCACGAATGCAACTATTTCCGAGATTGACGGCGTTGCTACTCTCGTCATTGAGGGTACGACGAACGATGCTACTATCGCTGCAGAGGCGCTGACGCTTCGTCTTGACAAGACCACAGATACCAAGGAACAGCTCGATGTTGCAAACAGCGCGACAGAGGCAGGAAGTTTTAGATTTGTTTATGACATTTCCGCGCTTATAGCCTCCACCGTAAGCGAAAACACCAAGGAGGAAGGTTACTTCATCCGTTTATTCAAGGATGGTTCGAAGCTTGCTGATATTAACTCTGCTTTCCTTTCCAACGAGTTCTTCAAGGAAATCGAAATCGGCAACAGCACCTATTATTTCTATCGCAACAATGCAAGTGCTTATTATACCTTAGGTATAGTAAGATTTGACAATGTATAATAAAAACATAGGTTTTAAGCCCGCCGCTTCGGCGGTGGGCTTCGTTTAACAAAACGCAATTTAAGGAGCGTTATTCAATGAAAAAAATAATCAAAATCACGCTTATAGCCCTGGTGATTGTCCTAGCAGGCTCGCTCTTTGGCTGCTCGGCTATAAATCAGCTGCTTTTTGGCGGCGATCCTTACAGCTTCTCCGACGTTACTCTGACGCAGACGGGTGTCAACGAGTTCCAAATTGAGTTTACCGCGAACTGCGGCAGGGACGAGGTTGACGTTTACTTTACCGAGGGATTCCGTCTTCCCGAGTCGGCACAGCCGATAGAGGCAGAGAAAACAGCCGAAGGCAACAAGGTTCGCTTTGCTTTTACAAGAGAGCTTAATCTTGCTGAGGACTACTACGTTTGGCTCGTATCGGGCGACAAGGAAGCCCGCCTTTCAATAACCGCACCCAGTATGTTCCCCTCAATTACGGTGGGCGAGGACGGCACGGCGGTATTCAACTTTAATTACACCTACGGCACCTCGTGGGAGTCCTTCTGTGATCCTACGGGCAAGGCTATCTATAAGAGCCAGAGCCCCGTGTTCGACGCCACTGCGGAGAAAATTCGCGACGGTATAGAAATTACCGAGGAAAGCGCTCTTATTCCCACCGACAAATTCGATGCAAAGAGCTATTATTTCGCAGTTTCCACAGCAAAGGACGGACTTGTCAAGAACATCTCCACTCCCGTGACAGTCTACGATGACATTATCGGTGCGGTTACCGGACTTTCGGCAAACATTACCACCGAGTGCAAGCTCGAGGTTGGAATTTCTATTCCCGAGGACTCTGCCTTTGCATCTGACGTAGCATCCTGTCTGCAGCTCGTAGTAAAGACCGACGTGGCAGATGACATCAAGATTGCCGACTGCGTTTACCAAAACGGTGTGGCAAAGATGAGTGTTGATTTAACCGAGCTTTACTTCGAGGGAGTATGGTACGACGTGCTTATTGCATGGCGCGGATCTATCGTAATGGATCTTCCCAAAAACGCAGGCGGAAAGCCCATTGACACCACATCTAGCGTTAAAATGAACGGTATTGTTTACAATATCACCGGTTGGAAGCCTGAATATGCAGATGAATCGGCAGAAATGCTGAAGGTATATTACGAAGAAGATACCACGAAATATGCCGACGAAATACTCCGTAGCTATCTCGTTAGCTTCGGATCTGACGCGACTCTTAACGTGACTGTAAAGCTGCGTGACGGTGATACGGTAGCACCCGTTCTTGCTATTACCGGAGGCGATAAGACCAAGCTCGCATACGTTAGCGCTACGGCAAACGATGACGGCAGCTACACCTATTCGCTTCCCGTATCCGAGGCGCTTACCGAGGCAGGCAAGTGGTATGACCTTCGCTTCTTTATGGGCACTGCCGCTTACGAAATGCTCAAGGACTCCTGCATTGCCTACTCTGATTTTGCAGGTAAATATACCGTAGGCACGAGAGTCTACGAATTCTGCGAGTGGAACGGTATACTCAAGCTTATGTACAGCGATGCCGAGTGAGAATAAATTTATTTGGAGAATACTAGATGAAAAAGGTAATTATTGCTTTGGTTATTATCATTGCTATCGTCGGACTTACGGCGGCAGGCGTGATAATGTACGGAAATAACTATGTTGCAAATGCAGGCTCTACTGAGATTCCCGACAAGGTTGACCTTGAGGCAAACGAGCTTGGCACCGTAGTTGCGGTTGACCGCGGTCTTTACGACGAGAACGGCAACCGTTATAATATAAAGGGAATCAACTTCGGTAACCTCTTTATCGCAGAGGGCTGGATGACGGTTAACTCAATCGGTGCTTTGTATAACGATGACGGAAGCTTCAAGAGTGTTAACGATCAGGGTATAGTAGAGGAATACGAGGAGATCTATCAGGAGGAAATGGACGCTATCCTCGCCGAGAGAGTTGCGAACGGTGACTTTACCCAGGAGCAGCTCGACGAGCTTCTTGACACCTTCTTCTATGCTTACTGCACCGAGACCGACTTCAAGCTTATCAGCGATACAGGTCTTAACACCATTCGTCTGCCTATGTATTACCGCAACTTCATGGAGGGCTCCGACGAGGCGCTCACCATGCGTGAGGATGCATTCGAGAAGCTCGACTACTTCCTCGAGCTTGCCAAGAAATACGGACTCAAGGTTATCGTAGATATGCACGGCGTAGTCGGCGGTCAATCGGGCTACGAGCATTGCGGTACTCGCGATTGCGATTTCTGGGACACCGAGAATTATATTGAACAGATGTGTACTCTCTGGAAGAATATTGCTTCCTATTACGTAAATGAGCGTCCTGACCTCGCATCGACCATTCTTGCGTACGATCTTGTAAACGAGCCAACCAAGAAGACCGAGGCTGCCACAGGTAAGCTTCAATGGGACGTTATGGACAGACTCTACGAGGCTATCCGTGAGGTTGACCCCTATCACGTTATCTCTATCGAGGGCGTGTGGTATCCCACCTCACTTCCGGATCCTGCGGATTACGGCTGGGAGAACGTGCTTTATCAGTACCACTTCTACAATTGGAATCATAACAGCGGCGTTTCGAACGAAATGTTCTACAGCCTTATGTATTCGCTTTACAGCCAGTCGAATTACAACGTACCCAAGCTTGTCGGTGAGTTCAACTTCTTCAACGACAAGGAATCCTGGAGCAAGTATCTCGTTCAGTACGACGAGCTTGGCTGGGGCTGGACTATCTGGAGCTACAAGGTAGTTTCGGTAGGCTGGTGGGACAGCTCCTGGGGACTTGTAGTCAACAAGCTAAATCTCCAGAACGACGTTGAAGACACCGCTATTGAGGACTACAAGCTCAAGCTTGACATTCGTACCGCATCCTACGATGAGATCATGGAGGTCTGGTCGGGTGAGTACACTCAGTACAACGACCAAGAGGGCGCATACAAGATCTACCGTGACGGCGTTCTCTACAACATCCTCAAGGACTACTTTGGCGAGGACTTCAAGGTTGACGTCAAAGAGGTTGTCAGACAATAAAATAATAAAGGCCTCCTGTTTTAAGGGAGGTCTTTATTCTTTTTATAAATTTAGAATGCTTTTTGATTAGTGACTTAATATCATCAAGCAAACGCATATCTTCCGTGGTTATTATATTTTCCGCATCTAAAGAAAGTAAGTATCGGGGATCAAGCTTCAAAATTTGACAAATCTTTCTCAACTGCGCCATGCTTGGTTCTTGTATTCCTCGTTCTATTTTAGAATAATTCGATTGATTCATGGGAATGAGCGCAGCCATATCATTTTGGGTTAAATCCATATCCTCTCTTGCGTTTCTGATCTTAGTTCCTACCATATTAATTAAATCCACATCTGCTCTCCTATCACTAGCGACTAATATTACATCCATTTTATTATATTGGAATTATAACATATTTAACTTTTTTGCTTGACAAATAGTTTCAAATGTTATATAATATGTGTTGACAGTTAAAAAATAACTATTTATGCAACAAAAAGGTGAGTTAAAAATAATTTAATCAGGCCTAAAAAATAAAATTTACTTCGTCTTTTTTAACAAAGTTAATTGTGCAACATTCACAATTCTGTTTTGCGCCGATTGACTTTACATAAGTATTTTGTTATAATTATATTACGCATAATTATTAAAATAAAAGGGGTACCCCTTTTGGTATGATACTGCACTGCGTTTGTATCATACCAAACAAAGAACTGGTGGAAAGAATTAAAATGTAAAAAACTTTTTTGGAGGAAGTAATATGAAAAACTTAACCAACCAAAAGCCTCGCGGCGTATGGCAGGCAATTGCTTTGTGCTTAATTCTTGCGTTAAGCATATTCGCTTTTGTCAGCTGTAAGGTCGTCGAGCAACCCGAAAGCACGGGACAGGTTTACTCCGTTAACCTACAGTATAACGGTGCTAACGTAGACGGTCAGCTCAGTGTTGACTTGTCTATGGAGGTAATAAGCCTGTCAGCCAAAATCTTGCAGGAGGGCAATGCTGTTGTAGAATACTCGAGCTCTAACGAGAAGGTTGCAACCATTGACTCTAACGGCATGGTTTCGCTCCTTTCGTCAGGAGAAACTGCTATCAAGGCAACAGCAGGCGGCAAGTCGCATTCCATAGTTCTTATCGTTAATGATGACTACACGGTATCCGCATCTTATGCAATTACCGTCAGCGGCGGCGTTGCGAAGAACGCAAACGGCGAGGTTGTTACCTCTGCCAAGGCAGGCGAGTATCTTATGCTTGTTCCCGCTATGCCTGAGCACAAGGATTTCGTTGAATGGAAGTACGACCGGACAGGCCTTTGGAGCAACGGTAACGCTATCAAGATGCCTGCAGGCGATCTTACCGTAACCGCAGAGTACACCGACACGCTTTATAAGCTTAATCTTATAGGCGCGGTTGCTACCAAAGCAAACCTTGATTCAAATCCCACCGGCTCGACTCTCGGAGGCACGAGCATCGAGAACGTAAAGACGGTATACGAGTTCGCATACGGTACGACCGTTACCATCATGGCGAATACCCCTGCAAGCTCCCGTCTGTTCGTGGGCTGGGACCAGAATATTGAGAATAACCGCGTAGGCGGTGAGGGCATCACCGAGTACACCTTCGAGATGGCAGGCGAGGAAACCACATTGACGGCGGTATTCTCCGACATCAGCCATAACATTCTCCCCGGAGCTAACGTAGACTCCTCCGGCAACTCAACCTCTAAATTCACAGGTGGCGGCTTCACGAATGTTACTGCCAAGAAGATTACCGCAGGTGTTATCGAGGGCGCGCTTGCAGCAGACCCCGACCTTGAGTCGCTTTACGGCTACTCCTTCTCGATTCCTGCAAATACAGTCGGAACCAGCGCGACAACAGAGAATATTCTCAAGTCCGACCTTAATACCCGCGAAAACCTCGAACCCCAGACGGTTAAGGTTATCTTCAAGAACAGAGGTAATCTTCCCGTAACCGTTGAGCTTGGCTACTCCTACTTCGGTAACGTAGGATCTACTGGTGTTGTAACCGTTCCCGCAGGCGGAATAGTAACAAGTATATTCAACTCCAACATAGGTCTTAACGACTGCTCGTGGTCCTTCTCGGTAAGAGAGAATATCGGCGGTGAGGAAAGCAACATTATCGAGCTTGACGTAGTTGTTGCTGCGGCACAGACCTATCCTACGGGTTACCCGCTTCTCAAGGGCTCTGATGATGCCGAATATATGACTTTCGGCAGCTCACTTACCTTAAAGACCGGCTGGAAGAACGGCGGTAGCCGTGCCAGATTCAACGATAAGGGCGCGCAGCTCTTCGTATCTCGTGCATCCAATATGAGTGCAGAGCAGGCGAGTGCTTATGCAAAGGTTACCAACCTTCCCGAGTACGATCCCGAGAATCCCACCACGACCGTTTACGTTCAGGTGCTGAATCTCGTTAATATTATCGACAATCCACTGAACAATTTCTCCATTATGTTCTCAAGCTCTACCGACGCATTTGACTCGACGGTAACTCCTTTGGCATCTGCGGTGGTAGATGTCAAGGAAGCAGGAGAGGTTATACTTCTCAAGCTTGAAATTCCTCGCGCTGCAGACGAGGGTGACATTTATATGCACTTCGTTAAGACCGTGAAGGAAACCGGTATGGAATACAACGTATTCGCTCAGTTCGCGTACAACAACATATTCGGTTATCAGGACGAAGAATAATTTAAATTTGAAATAAATTTTTTGGAGGATAATATGAAAAAACTTATTAACAGCAAGTGGCTTGCGTTAGCTCTCACGTTGATTATAGCTTTGAGCTTATTTGCAGGCTGTACTTTCGCAAATCACGCGGACGCAGACCTCGACCACAAATGTGACGACGGCTGCGGTGAAACGTATGGCGAGCACGTTGACGCGAACAAGGATCACGTTTGCGATTACGGATGCTCCGAGGCAATCGGCAAGTGTGCAGACGTTGACAAGAATCACGTTTGTGACTACGGTTGTTCCAAGGCGTACGGTGCTCACGAGGACGCCGACAAGGATCACGTTTGTGACGGCGGCTGCAGAGAAGCTATGGGCTCCTGCTCCGACGAGGATAAGGATCACGCTTGTGACTACGGCTGCGCGAAGGTATACGGCGAGCACGTAGATGCAAACAAGGATCACGCCTGCGACTACGGCTGTTCCGAGGCGTTCGGCGAGTGCGCAGACTCTGACAAGGATCACGCTTGCGACTACGGCTGTGCGAAGGTATACGGCGAGCATGCAGACGCTAACAGCGACCATATCTGTGATTACGGCTGCGCGGTAGCAATCGGTGAGTGCGCAGACGAGAACAAAGACCACAAGTGCGATAACGGCTGCAGCACCGTAATCGGTGAGCACCTGGACGCAGACAAGAATCATACCTGTGACTACGGCTGCTCCGAAGCAATCGGCGAGTGCGCAGACGCTGACAAGGATCACTCCTGCGACTACGGTTGCGGTAAGTCTTATGGCGAGCATATTGACGCAGGCAAGGACCACGCTTGTGATTATGGTTGCTCCGAAGCAATAGGCGAGTGCAAGGACGCCGACAAGGATCACTCTTGTGACTACGGCTGTCAGAAAGCTTACGGTGAGCACGCAGACGCAAACAAGGATCACGTATGTGATTACGGCTGCAAGGTAGCATTCGGCGAGTGCAAAGATGATAACAAGGATCACGTTTGCGACTACGGCTGCTCCAAGATGTTTGGTACCTGTGTTGACTCCAACTTCGACCACGACTGCGACTATGGCTGCCCCAAGGTATTCGGTACCTGTGCAGATGCAGACAAGGATCACGATTGCGACTATGGATGCTCCAAGGTATTCGGAGAGCACGCAGACGCAGATAAGGATCACGCTTGCGACTATGGCTGTAAGGTAGCAATAGGCACTCACGAGGCAGCGGCAAATAGCCATGACTGCGCATACTGCGGTGAGGCAATAACCACCTGTGAGGGTAATTATGACGAGGGCAGAGTTACCACTGAGCCCGACTGTACCGATAAGGGCGTTAAGACATACACCTGTCAGATTTGCGGCGCAACCAAGACTGAGGACATTGCTGCAAACGGACACAAGGACGATGATAGCGACTACAAGTGCGATACCTGCGGCGCTGATCTTTGCACCGACCATCAGGCGGGTGAAACTGTAGTAGAGAATAACGTAGCGGCTACCTGCACTAAGGAAGGCTCCTACGATAACGTTGTTTACTGCACCAGATGCGGTGAACAGATAAGCAGAGAAACCGTAACTGTTGCCCAGCTTTCTCACACTCCCGCTGAAGCGGTTGTAGAGAATGAGGTAGCGGCTACCTGCGAGAGCGCAGGCTCTTACGACACCGTTGTTTACTGCTCCGCTTGTAAGAGCGAGATCAGCAGAGTTCCCGAGACCGTAGCGGCAAAGGGTCACGTTGATGCAAACGGCGACCTTGCTTGCGACAACAACTGTGGCAAGAACTACTACGTTCTTACTCTTGACGGTGCAACCACAGACAGTGCCAGCACCTCTACCGTAGCAAACGCTTTCGTTGAGGGCACAGAAATTACAGTAACCGCAGATACTTACAAGACCGTTGATGACGTTAAGTATATGTTCGTCGGCTTCGATAAGAACGAGGTTGACAACCGCGCAGGCGCAGAGGGCGTTCCTACATACACCTTCTCAATGCCCACGGAGAACTTCTCCCTCACCGCAAAGTATGCGGAAGTAAACACCACATTCTTCTCAACAGGTACATGGTCGACAGGCACTAGCGTTAACCCCGAAGGAATTACCGCAACCGTTATCACAGACTCTACCGATGCAGACCTTGAGGGACTTGCAGGCTTGAGCCTTATTATTCCCGATAACGCAGTTGCAACAAGCAAATATTTAGGTAATTACACCGGCGTTTCGGGTCTTAATACCTGGGGTATTGATCAGGATAGAACCGGTAGATTCATACTTAAGAACCATGGTAATTACGACGTAACCGTAGAGATCGCGGCAGAATACTTTGGTAAGATGTCCGCATCGGGCAACATCACCGTTCCCGCAGGAAAGACCGTTGTTGCGGTTGTTCACTTCGACATCTTCCTTACCGCAGGCTCTACCGTAGACTGCCAGATTCATCTCCGTGAGGACGTTGGCGGCGACGGCAGCGGTACCGTTCAGCTTGACGTTGTTGCAGCAGTTGCAAAGACTTATACAAGCAAGGTTTCTGATCTCATCACTACCAGCGACAAGAACGTATTTATGGACTTCGGTGAGACTAGCGAATCGAACACTCAGGCTAACGTTAGCGCAGCAAGCAGTAGCGGTATGAACCTCAGAACGTGGGATCAGTACGGTGTTATGTACTTCTACGGCAACAATAATACAAGTGCAGATACTTATGCAAGAGAAAGAGCAAACGCTCTTGGTGATACCGCTATAGATCTCTCCACATCCGGCAAGTTCACTATTTACGTTAAGGTGACCAACCTTTATTACGCAGGCGGCGGTAAGTACAGCCTCGTATTTACTCGCGGAAGCTCTGCGTTGAGTAGCAACGTAATCGGTAGCCAGACCTTTGAGTTCAGTGAGTACGGCGAAACTAAGATTTTTGCTATAGAAATTGATCCCGATTCCGTAAGCGCAACATCGACCAACCTTCAGTTCGGCTTGAAGAAGGCAGCGGCTGACGGCACCGGCGGTAAGGTTGACGTTCTCGTTCAGATTGCAAGCGAAAACATCTTCGGTGAGCTTTCCGAGTAATTAAAAAACAAAGCTTTGCGGAGCGCGCAAACAGCGCTCCGCAAACAGAAAATGAATCCAAACCTAACGAAAAATAAAAGGTAAAAGGTCTAAATATGAAAAGAAATTCAAAACGCGCAAAGATTTTTTGTGCTTCGGCACTTCTGGCGTTGATGCTTCAGAGCCTTTGCCCGCTTGGTGTTCTGGCATCCGACGGCTCGTCTATGCCCAAGAACTTCTATCACTCGGACTATGATTCCTACAACGACCTTCTCGCCAACGGTGACAAGATCGAGCAGCAGGCGTATGCCGAGGGTATAGTAATGCTCAAGAATGAGGATAATGCGCTCCCCATTCCCGAGGGCTCTAACATCAGCGTTTTCAGTAAGAATTCAAACTATTATCAGATAAGAGAATATCTCGGCAAATCGGGATATAACGTTAACCCCACTCTCGCAAGCTTCTACAGCAGCTCCACTCTTTCGGGCTCGGGTAGGGGCACAGCTCCCGGTAACGGTGATACGTCGGCAGGCTATAACACCGGTGAAACTCCCGTTTCTATGTACCGAGATACAGAGATTAACTCCTTCAAGGACTACAACGACGCGGCAGTCGTAATTATCCACCGTCAGAGTGGTGAGGGTAACGACGCGC
>CAYXAC010000010.1:0-15172 GCA_964463025.1 uncultured Ruminococcus sp. | reverse complement strand
ACGTTTATGGGCCTCGCTGGAATCGGTGACCTGATAGTTACCTGCACATCAAGGCACAGCCGTAACAATCGCTGCGGTGAGCTTATCGGTATGGGAAAATCATACGACGAGGCGGCGCGCGAAATCGGCATGGTTGTCGAGGGCTATCACGCACTCGAGGCAGCGATGGATCTGTCTAAAAAGTATGAGGTCGAATTACCTATAACCGAAGCGGTATACAAGGTAATTCACGAGGGACTCTCGCCTAAGGAAGCAATGCTTTCATTGATGGTAAGGGACTTAAAGAGCGAACTTGACACATAAAATTAAGAGGCTAGCTCAAGTGCAAAGAACTTGAGCTAGCCTCTAATACGTCAAGGGGATAGGGGGATTTAGAGCGAAAATTTGCGTTTTCGACCCGAAGGTGTATATAAATACATCGAGAGGGGAAAACGGGAATAGAAAATGGCTCTGATTTAATGGATAAATTCGCAGAATTTCAACCCCAAATAATATTCTTTAGCTCATTTGTCAAAATTGAGCTTTTTTCTTTTATATTCAGTCATTTTCGGTTGCGCCTAAATGCTCCAGCCCCTTTTTTCATTTCTATGAATAAGCGTACGTTTTGCGGTCAAGAATGTGTAGGTAAACTAAAGAAACGGAGAAAGAAAAATGAAAAGTATACCACAATTTGCATTCGCTATGCTGATAGCCACGCTGATGCTTGCCGCATTCCCGACAGATGCCGAGGCAGAAATATACAAGGATACGATACGGCTACATATTCTGGCGAACTCGGACAGTGCCCAGGATCAGGAATTGAAGATAGCCGTGCGCGACAGGCTATTAGTTGAATACGGAGAGACACTTAATGCCGGCGGAACGTTTGAGGAAGCAAGAGGGCTTATCGAGGAATTACTGCCCGAGATAGAGGAAACGGCCGAGGAATGGATTAGAGAGCTTGGATTTAACTACGGCGTGTGCGCGACGCTCACGGTGGAATGGTACGAAACGAGAGAGTACGAGGACTTTGCCCTGCCAGCAGGATACTATACCTCGCTGCGAGTGATAATCGGCGAGGGTGAGGGACAGAACTGGTGGTGCGTGATGTATCCCCCACTCTGCACCGAGTTGGCGTGCGAGTCGGCGCCTGCCGACGACGGTGTTATTGACTATACAAACGAGGAAATAACGCTAATAAAAAACGGAAAATATAATATAAAATTCAAAATTCTCGAGGAACTTTCGCGTGTCTTTGCAAAAAACGGTTGATTTCGCATAAAAAATGTGCTAATATATATGTACTAATTATTTTTGCGAGTTAATTATGAAGATTGAAGGAAAAATTATTGCCGACAACAGAAAGGCAAGACACGATTATTTTGTAATAGAGACCTACGAGGCAGGCATTGAGCTGTTCGGCACGGAGGTTAAATCGCTGCGCGCAGGTGGCGTGAATCTGAAGGATTCCTACTGCGATATTGACGGCGGCGAGCTTTTCGCTCTCGGTGTGCATATCAGCCCCTATGAGCAAGGAAATATTTTCAACAAAAATCCCCTGCGCCCGAAAAAGCTGCTGATGCACAAGAGGGAGATTATGAAGCTGACCGGACTCGTCAGCCGCGAGGGATATACCCTCGTTCCTCTTTCGCTCTACTTCAAGGGCTCGAGGGTCAAGATGGCTGTCGGACTCTGCAAGGGTAAGAAGCTCTATGACAAGCGTGACACTGCCGCAAAAAGAGATGCCGACAGAACTATTGAAAAGGCTATGAAAAATAGATTCTAATGAAAACATCCGTAGCGAAGCTGCTACGGATATTTTTTTATTATTTCGTTACGGTGAACTCTGTATAAACAACCGCGTGAGTATTTGATTCCTCACCCGTCTGAACATAGCACTCGGAGCGCAAGCGGTACGTGCCATTCCTAATAAGGCTGAAATACTTGGTTCGGTAGGACTTTTCCGCGGTGCTGTGCGGATCAATAACACAGAGAATTTCGGGTATTGCGTAATCGACAATCTGCACGTTTTTCCATTCGCTGCCGTCCTTATATTCTATAACGTACCACATACCGAAGGTCACTGTCTTGTCAGTTTCGTTATGCCAGGTGGTGATGAGCTTTTGCTCTTTTCCCTCCCCCTCGACATAGTCGATGGTGACGTAGACGCCGTCAAAGTCGGTGTAATATTCACTATCACTAATTGATATTTCGACGGCGCAAGAGGTGAGCAAAAGAATAGTAAGCGCGAGTGTAAGTAAAATTGAGATGGCTTTTTTCATTTGATTTCTCCTTTCCTTTCTATCCTTAATGACGAGAATTTTATAGAAAGGTTACGGAAATTGCTTTAATTTTTCATTTTCGGGGCTTTGAGGGCGCGCATGGAATTGAGAATCGCAAGCACCGCAACGCCTACGTCGGCAAAGACCGCAAGCCACATATTAGCAAAGCCGAGGAGTCCGAGTATGAGTATGAGGCCTTTGACTCCAAGGGCAAAAATAATATTCTGCCACGAAATATTTATTGTTTTTCTCGCTATCAGTACGGCTTCGGGAAGCTTCGAGAGGTTATCGGACATTATAACCATATCGGCTGCCTCGATAGCCGCGTCCTGTCCGACGCTACCCATAGCGACGCCTACATCGGCTCTTGCAAGCGAGGGAGAGTCATTAATGCCGTCGCCCACGTACATAGTACTTTTAGACGAGGCGATGATGGATTCAAGCTTTGAATATTTCTGTTCGGGGGTAAGCTCGAAGAAGCATTCGTCAATGCCAAGTGCTTCTGCTGTATGGGTGACGTTCTCTTTTTTATCACCCGAGAGGACAACAGTTTTCTTAACACCTAGGGTGCGCAAATTGCTTATAGCCGTTTTTGCCTCGGGCTTGACGTTATCGCTTATGACTAGCATACCGATAAGCTGCTTATCTCTCGCGACGAATACCGAGCCTGCGGGCACGCGGTCAATAGCTTTCATATTCACGCCCTGATGATACATAAGCGTGGTGTTGCCCACTGCAACAGTACAGCTGTCAAGCTCGGCAATTAGGCCGAGGCCTGCAAGCTCCTTGACGGATTTTGGGGGAACTATATCGGTCGAAAGCTTGGAGAGCGACTCGGCTATCGGGTGATTTGACGCCGATTCGGCCGAGGAAACGAGCGAGAGAAGCTCGTCTTTGGAAATATCGAAGGTCCTGACCTCACGAACGGCAAAATCGCCGCTGGTGAGAGTGCCCGTCTTGTCAAAGGCGACAGACTCAAGCGTCGCAACCTTGGAAAATACGTTGCCGCCCTTATAAAGTATGCCTCTTGATGCCGCGCCGCCTATGCCGCCGAAGAATGCCATCGGCACAGAAATTACGAGCGCGCAGGGACAGGATATAACGAGGAAGGTCAAGGCGGTGTATACCGCGTCGGAAAGCGACATAATCGAGAATATCGGCGGTATTATTGCCACGAGAAGTACGATTATTACTACTATCGGGGTGTAGTACCTCGAAAACTTGGTGATAAAGGCTTCTTCCTTTGATTTATTTTCATTCGCATTCTCGACCAGTGCGAGAACGCGCGCTGCAGCAGATTCGGTCGAGGGACGAAGCGCCTTGGCATGAAGAAGTCCGTTCTTGACTATATATCCGCTGGAAAGGACTGTTCCCTTGCTCGCACTTATAGGAAGCGGCTCACCTGTCATGCTCGACGTATCAACGTCGGCAGTGCCAGATATTACCACAGAGTCAATGGGAACGCGCTCGCCTGGACGAATGATTACGGTTGCACCGACCTCGACATCCTCGGAGTCGATAATCTCCTCATAGCCGTCAATAAGCACACACGCCTCGTCGGGTGAAATGTCCATAAGCGCGCGAATAGATGCGCGCGACTTGCGTACCGCGTGATGCTCAAAGGTTTCACCAACGAGGTAGAAAATCATTACGGCAACGCCCTCACTCCATTCGCCTACTATCATAGCGCCTATCGAGGCTATGGACATAAGGAACTTTTCGTCAAGCAGGTCGCGACGTAAAATTCCTTTTACCGCATTGACAAAAACCTCGAAGCCCGCGATAGAGAGAGCCGCAATATAGAGAGCGAGCGAGATATAAGTAATACCAAACTGCTCTAAAATAAGTGCAGAAACAAAGAAAAATAGAGAGATGACTATTCTTGCTGCGTCGGATTTTATAAGTTCTTTCAGCTTTTTCATCTTTCAATTTTCACATCACCGGAAAAGGCTTTTGCAACAGCCGAGATAGCCGTGTAGGCGGTGCTCTCGTCAAGCGTGGTTTCAACGGTAAGCTTTTCGGTGAGGAAGTTGATTTTAGCAACGTCGATACCGTCGATAGCGCTCATTTTGTCGGCGAGCTTTGCCGCACAGTTGGGACAATCGAGTCCAATTATTGTGTACTTGATTTTCATTGATTTATCTCCTTATTCTTTAATATGCTCTAATGCTTTTTCTATAATATCTCTGACGTGGTCGTCGGCAAGCGAGTAGTAAACATTCTTGCCCGACTTGCGATAGGTAACAAGGTCGCTCTGACGCAGAATCTTGAGCTGATGGGACACTGCAGATTTGGTCATACCGAGCAGGCTTGCTATGTCGCAGACGCACATAGGCTCGCCGTCAATGGCGAACAGTATGCTCACTCGCGTGGAGTCACCGAGTATCTTGAAAAAGTCTGATAGGTCGTAGAGTGTGTTCTCGCTCGGCATCTCTTCCCTTTTCTTTTCAATAATATCGGAGTGCAGCTCCTCGCATTCGCAAAGCGGCGCGTTCTTTTCGTAAAGCTTCATTTTCTTTACCTCGTTTATAGTTGAACAGTTGTTCAACCGTTTTGTTTATTATAGCACGTATATTCACTCTTGTCAAGAGGTTTGCAATAAAAAAACGGCCGCTTTCGCGACCGATTTTTTGAATGGATTATACGATGAATTTCTTGATGCCCTCAATAAGAGCGTCTGCGTTCTCGGAGTGTGCAACGAGATCAATGGGAGAAAGAAGATCGAGCGAGAAAATACCCATAATGGATTTAGCGTCGATAACGTATCTGCCCTGAATGAGATCCACCTCGTAATCAGCAAGAATTACCTGATTAACGAACTCTCTGATATCCTGCACGTTGGTGAGCTTGATTTTTACCTCTTTCATAATGCGTCCCCTTAAAAATTATTTGTTCGTAACCATTATAGCAGAAAAAAATCGCGTTGTCAACCGAAATGTGTCGGATAAATTCGATGTTGCACTATATTAAATTGTTTTTTTCTTCTTTCCATTGACATTTTAATATTTTAATGTTAAAATGTATATTGGTAAAGAATGTGCTTCGAAAGGCGGTGAGAGTGTGAGGACTTATTTCCCGAGGTTGCTCGGTAACGACGATACGAAGGAGAGAGTCGGTGGAGCCGTTGAAAGCTCGACACTCGCTCACGCTTTTCTCATCGGCGGTCCGTCGGGAAGCGGTAAGACGACGCTGGCGCTCGAGATAGCGGCGGCGGTCAACTGCGAGTATGCGGGAAATGCTGCTCTGCCCTTGCCTTGCGGCAAATGTAACTCCTGCAGGCGAATTTACGAGGGTAACTTCCCTGACCTGAAAATCCTCTCAAAAAAGAAGGACAAGGCTACTATTGGCGTAGACGAGGTCAAGGATTTCAGAGAGGATATGTTCCTTTCGTCAACCGAGGCGGATAAGAAGATATACGTTATCGACGATGCCGAATGTATGACCGTTGAGGCGCAGAATGCACTGCTCAAGGTGCTTGAGGAGCCGCCGAGTGCGGTGATAATTCTTCTGCTCGCCACCGAGTGCGACAGAATTCTGACTACCATAAAGAGCCGAGCGCAGTATATTGCTATGTCGCGCTTTACCGAAAAGGAGCTTGCCGAGAGGCTAAAGGCCGAAAACGTGAACGCGAAGGCGATGAGCGTGCAGGATCCCGAGAGATTTTACGGTATCATTATGAGCGCTGACGGAAGAATCGGCGAGGCAAAGAAGCTGCTCTCTCCTCGCACGGCTGCCGAGAACGATGAGGAACGTAAGGAAATTACGAATATCGTGCAGCTTATCGGTAAGAAAAACGCGTATGACAAAATATACGCGGCTATAATGGCACTTCCCGCAAAGCGCGCAGAGCTGATGCCTATGCTGGAAAAACTTATCGGTGCGATACACGATATGATAACGGCAAAGCACGCAGATGGCGCAAGAACGGTATTCTTTACATCGGCCGCGGCGGCGCTCGAGATAAGCACGGATATTCCCGATAAGCGACTTTTATACGTTTACGATGCGGTAATAGAGGCTCACGAGCTTTGCGTAAAAAACGCTAACGTGCAAAACGTGCTGATAAATCTTTCGTCAAAGATAAGAATGGCGGCAAATCATTAAAGTAAAGGAAAAAACGATGTCTGAAGAAATAAAGAACACTAATGAAGAAAACACCCTGCCCGAATTCGTTGAGATAGTTGGTATAAACTTCCGCGAGGCAGGAAAGATATATTATTTTTCTCCCGGAGAGCTTAAGCTCAAGGCAGAGGACAAGGTAATCGTAGAAACCTCTAGGGGCGTCGAGATGGGAACGGTGAAGATCGGGAACAAAACCGTATCGTCGAATGAGATTGTTTCTCCCCTAAAAGCGGTGACCAGAGTTGCTACGGCAGCGGATATTGCTCACGACGAAAAGAATCATGAGGAAGAAAAAAATGCGCTTGAAATATGCGAAAAAAAGGTTCAGGCGCACGGACTTGGAATGAATCTCGTTGATGCTGAATATACATTTGATAACTCAAAGCTTATATTCTACTTCACTTGTGAGTCGAGAGTTGATTTCAGAGAGCTGGTCAGAGATCTCGCATCAACCTTTCGCACGAGAATTGAGCTTCGTCAAATAGGAATACGCGACGAGGCAAAAATGATGGGCGGTCTTGGCATTTGCGGACGCAAATTCTGCTGTGCTAATTTCCTGTCCGATTTCGTGCAGGTTTCGATAAAGATGGCTAAAGAACAGAATTTCTCGCTTAATTCCGCGAAGGTATCGGGTGCCTGCGGCAGACTGATGTGTTGCCTGCGCTACGAGCATGAAACCTACGAGGAAGCTATAAAGCAGACTCCGCCTAACGGCTCGGTAGTTAAGACGAGTGACGGCGAAGGTGTGGTTATTGAAACAAAGCCTCTTGCAGGCGAAATCAAGGTCAAGCTGAACGACAACGATAAGGACGCACCAAAAATTTACAAGAGCAATAGCGTTAAAGTCCTCTCCCGCCCCGGCAAGAAGGCGTCAAGCAAGGATGATGACGAAGAAGAATTCGAGGAAAATTGACTTTTTTATAAATTATTCGTATAATTTTGCAAAAGATACTTGATTTTTTCTGTAAATATGATAGAATATAGGTGACATCAAAAATGGAGGTTATTCAAGATGGCATACAAAATTTCTGACGAATGCATCAGCTGCGGCGCTTGCACCGATGCTTGCCCCACCGGCTGCATCTCTGAGGGCGACGGTAAGTACGTTATCAACGCTGACGAATGCATCAGCTGTGGTTCTTGTGCAGACGCTTGTCCTGTAGGTGCTCCTGCAGAGGAATAATTTTCCCCTTTTAGATGGGAAACAGAAAAAGCGGGGATTTTTCTCCGCTTTTTCTCATTAAATTAAGGAACTCAATTTCTTATGAAAAGACGTGATTTTGTAAACGACAGGCTGCAGCTCATACAGGAAACCGATGGTCTTACCTTCGGAACCGATGCGCTGTTGCTTGCAGGATATATTAACGGAAAATATAAATACGGCTGTGAGATAGGAAGCGGAAGCGGAATAATTTCCATGCTTCTGCTAACGCGCGAAAAGGTGGGCGAGGTCGTTGCGCTAGAGGTGCAGTCGGAATACGCTTCTCTAACAGAGAAAAATGCAGATCTTAACGGCCTTGCTGACAGAATGACCGCTGTGCATACCGATGCAAGAGAATATAAATCCGAACGAGAGTTCGATATCATATACACGAATCCACCTTATATGAAGGTTGATTCCGGTAGAAAAAACGAGGCAGAACAGAAAAATATTGCTCGTCATGAGGTCTGCGGAGATATTGGCGACTTCTGCCGCGCGACAAAGCGACTACTTAAATTCGGCGGTACATTTGCTGTCGTTTACAGACCCGATAGACTTTGCGACTTGTTCTCTGCTATGAGAGATAATTCACTTGAGCCGAAGCGCATAACCTTTGTCCACGCAGATACCGAGGCAGAGCCGTCGATGGCTCTCGTTGAGGCAAGGGCAGGCGGTAAGTGCGGACTGTTGGTTACAAGACCGCTTATAATATATTCGGACAAAACGCATACAGCGTACTCCGACGATATGAATTATATTATGGAAAACGGAAGCTTTCCCGAAGGGTATAAAAGATGAGTATTGAAAAGAATAGGGTTATAGGCGGTACGCTGTATTTAGTTGGTACTCCTATAGGCAACCTGGCAGATATTTCCGAGCGAGCAAAAAAGGTGCTCGCGGAGGCCGACTTTATTGCCGCAGAGGATACGAGGAATTCCCTAAAGCTCCTGATGGCACTTGGAATTAAAAACGAGCTTGTAAGCTATCACGAGCATAACAGAAAATCAAGCGGTGAAAGGATTATAGCAAGGCTTCTTGGCGGCGAATCCTGTGCTCTGATAACCGATGCCGGCATGCCTGCGATAAGCGATCCGGGCGAGGATATAGTCAGAATGTGCGCCGATGCGGGTATTACGGTTTCGGTAATCCCCGGTGCATGCGCGGCAGTTTGTGCTCTTGCGCTTTCGGGACTTCCAACCTCAAGATTTGCATTCGAGGGCTTCCTTTCGGCAAAGGACAGCGAGCGAAGAAAGCAGCTTTCCTCGCTTGCAAAGGAAAGCCGAACAATGATATTCTATGAAGCTCCGCACAAGCTTAAGTCCACCCTCTCCGATATGTGCGTCATTTTTGGAAAAGAGAGAAAAATATCACTCTGCCGCGAAATAACAAAGCTAAATGAAGAAATCAGGCGATCGACCTTGGGCAAGGCAATCGAATATTACGATTCAAGCGAGCCACGAGGAGAGTATGTTCTGATTGTCGAGGGCTTTGGCGGCGATGTAATTGACGATGAGGTAAAGAAGCTGCTTTCGCTCTCACCCGAGGAGCACGTGCAGAAATATATTGATGATGGATTGACTCGAATGGAGGCAACCAAGAAGGCAGCAAAGGATCGCGGAATGTCAAAATCCGAGCTTTACAAAATATTGAATACATAAAATATTGCGAGCGTTTTACTTTAACGCTCGCAATATTTTTAATATTTTTTCGCGTTTTATATTGTAATTTATGCAAAAATATGTTAAAATATTTGTTGATTATTTTTATGAAAGGCGGTGCAGTAAATGGAGAACGAGAAAAAGCGCTTCCCCGAGGAGCCCTCTGAAGAAACAGATATGCCCTTCTCTGATGGCGATGAACCGTTAGATTCCGATGCGGAAATTGTAGAGGCTGATTTTATCCCACTGGATTCTCTGTTATATGAAAACGATGAGTCTACCTTCGATAACGGCTCCTCCGAGCAAAGCAGTAGCTTTGAATCCTTCTTTGCAGAATACAGAGAGCTGATTGCCGGAAACCTCGTTGCCGCCAAAAAAATGAAGGAAGCCGAGAGTGCTGAATCCGACTCCGACGTTCAGCCTGGTGAAACAGTTGCAAAAACCGATGAATCTGTTACAAAAGCAGCGGTTGCCAAGAAAAAGAACATAAGCGAAAAGAAAAAATTGAAGCCAACAAGCGCAGATGAAGGCGAAGAGAGTATCACCCTCAAGCCCAAGGAATACGAGCCACTCGAGGCAGAAGAAGAAATCTTCTGCGAGACGTTCGAAAACAAGATAGATATTGATATTTTGCTCGGAGAGGTGGCTACCGAGGAGAATGAAGAAGATGCCGAGGAAAATTCTCAGATTTCCTTCTTCCCCGAATTCAAGCCTAAAATTGCCGACGGCGATGAGGAAACGGACCGCATTAAGGAATACGATTCGGAAAATCCCAGAAAAATTGATACCGTATTTGATTTTTTGGAGCTATTAATTTTCACATTGGTTGCGGTAATAATACTGACAACGTTCTTCTTCAGGCACTCGGTCGTAGATGGCGATTCGATGAATAATACCCTCTCCGATGGAGACCATCTCATAATCTGGGATGCGTTCTACACGCCTGAAAGAGATGATATAATCGTATTCGAGGATTATTCTACGTCGCTCAAAAAGGCTGTAGTCAAGAGAGTTATCGGACTTCCCGGAGAAACGGTTGAAATTAAGAAGAGCGCCTCCGGAGAGTTCCTGGTATATATCGACGGCGAACCGCTTAAGCAGGATTACGCATATCACGGAATCCATTACTCATCACCCAACACGGGAGTATGGACGCTTGGCGAGAATGAAATTTTCGTTATGGGCGACAACAGATACAACTCCACTGACTCGCGCGATTATGGTGTCGGACCGATAAATATTGACTCGGTTCTCGGTAAGGTTGTGCTGAGATTCTTCCCGTTCGATCAATTTAGAACGTTTGATTAAAGGACTGAAAAATGGCTAGCAATCCAATACAGTGGTTTCCTGGGCATATGGCAAAAACCAAGCGCTTAATGCGTGAGTGTATGCCCGAGGTGGACATTATAATCGAGCTACTTGACGCGAGAATCCCGCGCAGCTCTAAAAATCCCGAGATTGATTCTCTCGTCGGTGAGAAACCGAGAATTATCGTTTTCACAAAATCAACTCTTGCAGACCCTGCCCTAACTCAGAAATGGGCAGAAAAATACGCAAAAACCGGCGCAAAGACGGTAATTATCGACTCGACTGCGGGTATCGGAATTGATGCACTTGCTGCGGCGGTCAAGGAGGTTCTTTCGGAAAAGCTCGAGAGATATCACAGCAAGGGTATGGACGGAAGAAAGCTCAAGGCTATGATAGTCGGAATACCTAACGTGGGTAAATCCTCGCTGATAAACCGAATTGCAGGAAGCAAGAAGGCGCGGGTTGAGGACCGTCCCGGTGTTACCGTAGATAAGCAATGGGTGCCGACGAAGATCGGTGTTGATCTGCTCGATATGCCGGGTGTACTCTGGCCGAAGTTTGAGGATCAGACGGTTGGCGAGAACCTCGCTATGACCGGCGCTATAAAGGACACTATTCTTGATACAGAGGAAATCGCTATGATTCTCTGCTCCCGTCTTATGACGGTTGCGCCAAAGGAATTTATGGCAAGATACAAGCTCACCGAGGTGGAAACCGAAGGACTTGATTCCTACGACCTTTTTGAGCTAGTGGGCCGAAAGCGTGGGTTCCTTATCAGCGGTGGTGAGATAAATCACAAGAGGACCGCCGATACGCTTCTTGACGAATTCAGGGGCGGTAAGATAGGCAGGATAACGCTTGAGAAGCCGTAGGAGGTAATTATGCCTACATTTGAATATGAAAGCAGGCGCTACGACGAGGGTTATACTGCTGTGTGTGGCTGTGACGAGGCAGGCCGAGGTCCGCTGTGCGGTCCTGTGGTTGCGGCGGCGGTAATTCTACCACTCGATACCGTTATTGAGGGGCTTAATGACTCGAAGAAGCTGACCGAGAAAAAACGCGAGGCGCTATTTGAGATAATTAAGGAAAAGGCTATTGCTTATGCCATCGCGGAGGCATCGCCTGTCGAAATAGACGAGATAAACATTCTGAATGCCTCAATGCTCGCTATGCGCAGGGCGGTAGAAGCTCTACCCGTAAAGGCAGATTTCGCGCTTATTGACGGCAATTGCTCACGCGGCTTTGAGATACCGACGGAAACCGTAGTCAAAGGAGATGCAAAGAGCGCGTCGATTGCAGCGGCATCAATTTTGGCAAAGGTAACGAGGGACAGACAATGCGTAGAGCTTGATAAGGAATATCCCGAATATAAGATCGCAAAGCATAAGGGATACCCCACAAAGGAGCATATGGCCGCAGTAAGAAAATACGGCGCGGCTCCGATATACAGAATGTCGTTTCTTAAATTCTTAGATAAATGAATATTCTTAAAATATTTACCGAAAAACGAAAAATCGGCAACCTTGGCGAGCGCGCCGCCGTAAGGCATTTGCGACGGAACGGTTACCGAATTATAAAGAAAAATTATACGGCAGCAGATGCGGAGATTGATATTATCGCAAGTAAAGACGGCGTTCTCGCTTTCATTGAGGTAAAGGCAAGAAATATAAAGCATCTCGGCAGCTATGAGGCTCGTCCTGCATCGGCTGTAACACCCGAAAAGCAACGCAAGATAATCAGAACTGCAAGCTGCTATTTGAGCAGATATCAGAATAACGAGCGCGTGAGATTTGACGTCGTTGAGGTCTACCTTGAGGACTTGGGGTGCGGCGTTAAGATTAAGGAAATCAAGCATCTTGTCGATGCGTTTAACAAAAATAAGGCTTATAGCCGTAGATAGCAAAGGAAAGGCAAAGAAATGAAATACATAAGCACAAGAGGAGCAAATAAAGAGGGAGTTAGCGCGGCATACGCAATTAAGACAGGTCTTGCAAGTGACGGCGGTCTTTTTATGCCCGAGAGTATTCCGGAAATTGATATTGACTATATAAAGTCGCTGATACCTCTCTCCTACCCCGAAAGAGCTGCGAAAATTCTCTCACTCTTCTTGACGGATTATACCTACGAGGAGCTGCTCGAGGACGCAAATGGCGCATACGCTAAAGAAAAGTTTGTTCCCTCACCTGCTCCTATAAATAACATTGGCGAGAATAAGTATATGCTCGAACTATGGCACGGCCCGACCTGTGCATTCAAGGATATGGCTCTGCAAATAATGCCCAGACTCTTCTCACGCGCTTTGAAAAAGACCGGAGAGGAACGCGAAGCGCTCATTCTCGTTGCTACCTCGGGTGACACCGGCAAGGCGGCGCTTGAGGGCTACCGTGACGTTGACGGCACGAAGATTAAGGTGTTCTACCCTATTGACGGCGTAAGCCGCGTGCAGAAGCTCCAGATGCAGACGCAGGAAGGTCAAAACGTTTCTGTCGTTGGTATCGTCGGCAACTTTGACGATGCGCAGACCGGTGTTAAGAAGATATTCTCCGACGTAGAAATTGCCGATAAGCTTAATGCAGGCGGAGTCTTCCTTTCAAGTGCAAATTCTATCAACTGGGGCAGACTCGTTCCGCAGATAGTTTACTATATTTCGGCATACTGCGATATGCTCGGTGAGGGCGTAATCGACGAGGGCGAAAAGATTGACGTATGCGTGCCTACAGGTAACTTCGGCAACATTTTTGCCGCTTATATCGCAAAGTTGATGGGCGCTCCTATTGATAAATTGGTGTGCGCTTCAAATAAAAACAACATACTCACCGACTTCCTTAGAACAGGTGTGTACGACCGCAACCGCGACTTCTATACCACGATGTCGCCCTCTATGGATATACTCATTTCCTCTAACCTGGAAAGACTTCTGTACGTGCTTCTCGGAAGCGAGAAATGTGCGGAATATATGAGAAAACTTGTAGCAGAAGGAAAATACGAGCTGTCAAATGAGGAATTCAGCAAGGTTAGCGAGAGCTTTGTCGGCTACTTCACCGACGAAGAGGAATGCAAGGCTACAGTTAAGTCCGCTTACGAAAAAGAAAATCGCCTCATCGACACTCACACCGCTATTGCCGTTTCTGCTGCAGAGCGTTATATGAGCGACTCCGAGGCGAAGTCGAAGATGCTCGTGGTTTCCACGGCATCTCCTTATAAATTTGCGGGTGACGTTCTTCTCTCCCTCGCGGGCGCAAAGCCGGAGGATGATCTGATGGCACTTCACGCGCTTCTTGAAAAGACGAACGTCGAGATTCCCACACCGCTTGCTGCCATTCTCACAAAAACACCGATTTATACCGACGTTATCGAAAAATGCGATATGGCTGAGGCAACTTGCGATTTCGCGCTAAACTAATCAGCACTCACGAGGCTTGAAGGTTGCACAGTTCGTGTTGGCAGAGCAGCTCGCTTCGTGAGGGCCTACTGATATACAGCCCGCATAGCAGTTGTTCTGACCTGCGTGATACATGCAATTTTTTACGTCGCAAACGATACCCTTGATATATTTTGAGGTATCGCACTTGCAATCGTTTTCCATCTTTTTGTGTTCCATTTTAACTCACCTCTTTCTGTTAATCACCGATAACGGTAGTACTATTATTAACCGAAACGCCGACTTTATACGGCAGAAAGGAAAGTTGATGTCGCTTTTTACTATGGCGGATCTGCATCTGTCGACCTTGGACTCCACCAACAAATCTATGGAAGTCTTTGGAAAATCTTGGGCAGATTATATGACGAGAATTGAAAACAACTGGCGGCATCTCATTACCGACAAGGATACCGTAATAATTCCCGGTGATATTTCCTGGGCGCTCTCACTCGAGGAGGCGGAGTCGGATCTTAAGTTCCTTGATTCCCTGCCCGGCAAAAAAATACTCGGCAAGGGCAACCACGATTTCTGGTGGTGCACTATGCGTAAGCATCAAGCTTTTTTTGAAAAGAATGGGATTAAAACGATTTCCTTTTTATTCAATAATGCACACGAGGCGGAGAAATTTATTATTGCAGGCACGCGCGGTTGGTATAATGACGAGGACGCAGCAAATGCACCCGATAACACGGATTTTGAAAAGCTAACGAACCGAGAGAATCTGAGGCTGAAAACAAGCCTTATAGAAGCAAAGCGATTGCAGGAGTCCTCGCCCGAGAAGGAGATAATCGTGTTCATGCACTTCCCTCCCTTTTGGAACGGCAAGGCATCGGAGGGGCTGATAAATCTGCTCAAGGAATATGGGATCAAGCGTCTTTATTTCGGACATATACATGGAAATTACACCATTCCACCGTCGTTTGTTTACGAAGGAATCAACATGAGTATCGTTTCGGCAGATTATCTTAAGTTTGTTCCCAGACTGATAAAATAGGCTTTCCATGTAGTTTTTTCGTTATTTTTAGCAAAAAACCGAGCAGAAACCTTTAAGTTTAGTCACAAGATGCTAGAAAATATATAAAAGTATTGACAAATATACTTTTTTATTGTAAAATAGTATGGATAAAATTGTGAATAAAAAATATTATATATACATTTCGGAGGAAAAGAAATGAGCCTTATTAAAAAGGAGCTTACCGAG
>CAYXAC010000009.1:2106-15607 GCA_964463025.1 uncultured Ruminococcus sp. | reverse complement strand
ACGTTCTTCTTGCCACGGGAGTTCCGCACGAAAAGGCACACGGTTCGCTCCGTCTTTCGATTTCGAGAGAAACGACCGACGAGGATATTGACTACATTATCGAGAACGTTGCTCCGATAGTTGAGAAGCTGCGCAATATGAGTCCCCTCTGGGAAGAGGTAGTAAAAAATAAATAAAGAAAAGGTAAAATAAAATGAAATACAGCGAAAAGGTAATGGATCATTTCACCAATCCGAGAAACGTGGGTGAAATTGAGAATGCCGATGGCGTAGGCGTCGTAGGCAACGCCAAGTGTGGCGATATAATGAAGATGTATCTTAAGATTGACGAGAACGACGTTATCACCGATTGCAAGTTCAAGACCTTCGGCTGCGGTGCGGCTATCGCAACCTCGTCTATGGCTACCGAGCTTGTCAAGGGACACACTATTGACGAGGCTTTGAAGCTTACCAATCAGGTGGTTGTTGAAGCACTCGACGGACTTCCTCCCGTAAAGGTGCATTGCTCGGTTCTTGCCGAGGAGGCTATCAAGACTGCGGTTGCCGATTATTACAATAAAATTGGCAGACCGGTTGATTTTGAGATCGAAAAGGCGCATGACGAAGAATAAAGGACTTCCACGGTTTTTGCAAAAAAATCGTGGAAAAACTCTATATATGACAACAAAACTTTGCAAAAATCCGATTTTTGCGAAATTTCAGGAGAAAACAGAATGAAAATTCTTGTTGGAATCAGCGGTGGTGTCGACAGCGCATACGCCGCATATAAGCTAAAAGCCGAGGGCCACGATGTAGAGGGTGCGGTGCTGATTATGCACGATTACACCGAGCTTACCGCCGCACGCGAGGCGGCGGAATCGGTTGGCATACCGCTTCACGAGATCGATTGCCGCGAGTCATTTGAGCAAATAAAGGAGAATTTCGTTTCGGAATACTCGTCTGGCAGAACACCGAATCCATGTATTATATGTAATGAGAGAGTAAAGTTTAGAATCCTTTGTGGATTTGCTATGAAAAACGGCTTTGACGCTATAGCGACAGGGCATTATGCCAAGGTTGTTTGCCTTGACGGCAGATATGCCCTTGCGTTCCCCGAGGATATGCGCAAGGAGCAGACCTATATGCTATACAGACTGCCGCAGGAGATTCTCGCGCATCTTGTATTGCCTCTCTCCGACGGCACCAAGGCGGAGATAAGAGAGAGCGCGGAAAGTAGCGGTATTTCTTCCGCCAACCGTGCTGACAGTCAGGAGATTTGCTTCTTACCCGAGGGTAATCACACCGAGTATATTGAGCAGAAGGCAGGCAAGTGCCCCGAGGGCAATTTCATTGACGGGAACGGCAAAATTCTCGGCCGTCATAGAGGCATCATTCATTATACCGTCGGTCAGCGCAAGGGGCTCGGCATTTCTCTCGGAGAACGCGCCTTCGTCACCGATATAAATCCCGACGATAACACCATAACTCTCTCACCCACTATTTCGGGCAGCGAATCAATAAGGCTCACCGACATGGTCTATTCTGGAATGCCCGAGCCCGACGGGGAGTGCGAGGTCGAGCTGTTGATAAAGCTGCGCTACACAGCACCGCTTGTCAAGGCTTCGGTCAGACTTTATCCCGACAGAACTGCCACAGTCAGCTTCACCGAGCCGCAGAAATCTGCGCCTGGTCAGTCTGCCGTGCTTTACCGCGACGGCATGGTTATGTGCGGCGGATTTATAAATAAAAATTAAAATAACTGTCACTATTTTATAAAATTCATATCATTTATCGCCACTTTCGTTTTTTTCTTCCTATTTATCATATAATATATAGCGAGAAAAATTCGGTAATAAACAACTCGAACGTGGTTATTAGCAATTCTCATACCCTAAACTATTGACAAATGATATGAAAAGTAATATAATAGTGGCATATTTTATTTAGCCGGACGGCAGAATGGAGAAACATTATGAAAAAATCATTTACCAAAATCTTGTGCCTTGTGCTTGCATTAGCACTTATGGTACCCGTATTCGCTTCTTGTAAGAAGAACAAGGGCCTTCAGGTCCCCACCTTCTCTGATGACACCATCAAGATAGGTCTTTCCGGTCCTCTTACCGGCGGTGCAGCTGTATACGGTATGGCAGTTTATAATAGCGCAAAGCTCGCAGTGAGCGAGATCAACGCGGCAGGCGGTCTTAACGGCGTTAAGTTCTCGCTTGAGATGTACGACGACCAGCACAAGCCCGAGCTTGTAGCTAACGGATATGCTAACCTTCTTGAGAAGGGCATGCAGATCTCTCTCGGTACGGTAACCACCAAGCCCGGCCTTGAGTTCAAGGAGCTCTCCAAGGCAGACAACGTGTTCGTTCTCACTCCCTCAGCATCGGGTGACGCTATTCCCGAATATGACAACGCATTCCAGATGTGTTTTGCAGACTCCAACCAGGGTTCTGCATCTGCAGTATACTTCAATGAGAACTATCAGGGCAAGAAGGTAGGCGTATTCTACAAGTCCGACGACGAATACTCCACCGGTATCCTTGCAAAGTTTGAGGAAACACTTGATGCAAGCTTCGGTCAGGTAGCAAAGGCGTCCTTCAAGGGCGAGGAATCCGACTTCAACCAGCAGGTTCAGGCTCTCAAGGACTGTGACGTAATCTTTATGCCTATCTACTATACTCCCGCATCTCAGTTTATGAACGCAGGTAAGAATACTATCAAGGCAAATGCTATTTACTACGGCTGTGACGGTCTTGACGGTATCGACGCTATCGACGGCTTCGACATCAACTCGATTCCTCAGGAGGTTTCCTACCTTTCTCACTTCAACTCTAACGCAACCACAGGCGCGGCTGCTGATTATATTGCAAAGTACAACGCTAACTTTGACGCCGAGACTCAGCCTCTCAATCAATTCGGCGCTGCAGCATACGACTGCGTATACGCTATCTACGAGGCGCTTCAGGCAGCGGTAGCAGAGGGCAAGACTATTGACGGCTCCACCTCCGCATCCGAGCTTTGCGAAATTCTCAAGGCAAAGTTCGCGGGCGACTTCGTATTCAACGGCATCACCGGTAAGGCAGAGGCAAACGGCAAGTCCTCTATCTCCTGGACTGCTGACGGCTTCGTTAACAAGGAAGCGGTTAAGTACGTAGTAAAGGAAGCTAACAAATAAAATAATACTGTGACACGATTTGCTGACACGGCTTTTGCCGTGCCGGCAAATTGTCGTCATTAGGGAAAAGGCAAATTTATGGATTTTTTGATAACCTTGATTAACGGATTGAGTCTGGGCGGCATATACGCTATGATTGCGCTCGGATATACGATGGTCTACGGTATTGCAAAGATGCTGAACTTCGCTCACGGTGACATCATTATGGTCGGCGGATATGCAATTCTCGTATTTCTTTCCATCAATCCGATTTTGGCAATAATCTTCTCGGTAATATTCTGTATAATTCTCGGCATCGTGGTTGAGAAGGCAGCGTACAAGCCGCTTAGAGGAGCATCGCCCCTTGCCGTTCTTATCACGGCAATAGGCGTCAGCTATTTCCTCCAGAGCCTTGCGCAGATCATCTTCGGTGCATCTCCCAAGTACGTTATCGTGGCTGACCTTGGCAACCTCACGTTTGGAGATATATCCATCAGCTACGCTACTATAATCACCCTCGCTTCCTCGGTTGTTATAATGACAGCACTCACTCTGTTCGTCAAGTTTACGAGAACGGGCAGAGCAATGATAGCCGTTTCCGAGGACAAGGACGCGGCACGTCTTATGGGGGTCAACATCGACAGCATTATTATGATAACCTTTGCCATAGGCTCGGCACTTGCGGCACTTGCAGGTCTTTTCAGTCTGCTTCGTGTGCCCACGATAATGCCCACCTACGGTGCGCTTCCCGGTATTAAGGCGTTCACGGCTGCGGTAATCGGCGGTATCGGTTCTATCCCCGGAGCGATGCTTGGCGGCATACTTCTTGGCGTTGTCGAGTGCCTTTCCAACTCGGTTCCCGAGCTTGCACCTTATACTATGGCAATCGAGTTTGCCATACTTATCGTAATTCTGCTCGTCAAGCCTACCGGTATACTCGGTAAAAAGAGAAGGGAGAAGGTATAATGGAAAAATTAAAATCTCTCTTTTCTAAAATCAAATGGAAATACTATATTAACTATGTCGTTATAGCTGCAGTTGCCATCACCTTGGCGCTGATTACTATGAGTGGCGGTATCAAGCAGTCGAATCTCTTCTTGCTTGAGAAGATTACGATGAACATCACTCTTGCCGTATCTCTTTCGCTTGTAGTCGGCTTCCTTGGTGAGCTTTCGCTCGGTCACGCAGGCTTTATGTGCGTTGGCGCATATTTCGGCGGTATCACCTCGATGATTATTGATGGCAGTGGCGTTATCGCAGGCGACGGTGTGCTTTCCTTCATTATTTCTGCGGTAGTGGGTGCGATTGTTGCAGGTGTATGCGGCTTTATTATCGGTCTGCCTGCGCTTAGGCTTCGCGGTGACTATCTTGCGATAGTTACTCTCGCTTTCGGTGAGATAGTAAAGACTATTTTCGAGAACGTTACCTTCACCATAGGCGGCAAAACGGTCGGTGGCCCTATAGGTATCAGAACTCCAAGGTTCGATAAGCAGTATCTCTTTATAATCGGCTTTATCGTCGTGCTTATTACTCTCGCAGTTATCCAGAATCTTATTCGTTCCAAGCACGGCAGAGCGATAACCGCTATTCGTGACAACGAGATTGCCGCGAGAGCAACGGGAATCAACGTTACAAAATACAAGCTCACAGGCTTCGTAATTTCGGCAATATTCGCAGGTGCTGCGGGCGTTTTGTATAACTTTGCCAACTCCAACGTTTCTGCAGCGATGTTCGACTACAACAAGTCTATTGAGATACTCGTTATGGTAGTTCTTGGCGGTATGGGTAACATCACCGGCTCGATCATTTCGGCAACCTTCATCACCTTCATTGACGTCAAGCTTCAGAGCGTGCTTACGGGCGACCTCGCGGTGCTCAACGATATTATCTACGCACTCATTCTCATTCTCGTGGTTATCTATAACAACGCTCCCGCCCTTCGCACCTTCAGAGCAAAGTATAACGCCAAGACGCTTGTCAGCAAGCTCTTCGGCTTCTTCCGCAACAAGCACGGCTATGCCGACGACGAGGGCAAATGGGATAGAGTTCCTACCAAGATTGATATGGATGAGCTGCTGTCTGTCGACGTTATTGTAAACGAAAGTGTACAAAATCCCGACAAGGAGGAGAAAAAGTAATGTCTGAATACGTACTTGAAACGAGAAATCTCGGTATCTCCTTCGGCGGTCTTAAGGCAGTTCAGGACGTCAATCTCAAGATAAAGAAAAATGAAATTTACGGTCTCATCGGCCCTAACGGTGCAGGCAAAACAACCGTTTTCAATATGCTCACGGGTGTATATAAGCCTACGACAGGCACATTCTTTCTTAACGGTGAGGAGCTTAAGGGACTCTCGCAGGAGAGGATAAACGGCAAGGGAATTGCCCGCACCTTCCAGAATATCAGGCTCTTCAACAACATGACGGTTATCCGTAACGTAATGGTCGGACTTCACAATCTTCCCGAGTTTAAATGCGGAATTATTCCTACCATACTACGCTTCCCGAAGCAGTTCAAGGTTGAGCATCAGATGGTCGAGCGCGCGGAGGAGCTTCTCAAGATTTTCGGTCTTTACGAGCTCAAGAATCTGCACGCCTGCAATCTCCCTTACGGCAAACAGCGTAAGCTTGAGATAGCGAGAGCACTTGCAACAAACCCGAAGCTCCTGCTCCTCGACGAGCCTGCGGCAGGTATGAACCCGCAGGAAACCGCAGAGCTTATGGATACCATTCGCTTCGTAAGAGATAACTTTGATATGACGATACTTCTTATCGAGCACGATATGAATCTCGTCACAGGCATCTGCGACAACGTTACCGTTCTCAATTTCGGTACGACTCTTGCCGAGGGCAAGACCGCCGATGCACTCTCGAATCCCGAGGTCATCAAAGCATACCTCGGTGACGATAACTAACGGAAGGAGGAAACAAAGTGGCATTACTTGAGGTTAAGGATTTAGAAGTTAATTACGGTCTTATCAAGGCAATCAAAGGCGTTTCCTTCGAGGTTAACGAGGGCGAGATAGTTGCGCTTATTGGTGCTAACGGCGCGGGCAAAACAACGATTATGCACGCGGTCAACGGACTGATATCGAAGTCGGCAGGCAGTGTAACTCTCTTTGGCGAGGACATCACCGTCGCACCTGCGCACAAGCTTGTGTATCAGGGAATGGCGCAGGTTCCCGAGGGCAGAAGAATTTTCCAGGAGCTTTCTGTCTTTGAGAATCTTCAGATGGGTTATTATTCAAAGAAGGATAAGTCCGGCTTTGAGGAAAAGCTAAAGGAAATGTACTCAAATTTCCCGATACTCGAGGAGCGCAAAAATCAGATAGCAGGCACGCTATCGGGCGGTGAGCAGCAGATGCTTGCTATGAGCCGCGCGCTTATGTCAAGCCCCAAGCTACTGCTTCTCGACGAGCCGAGTATGGGACTTTCGCCCCTCTACGTAAACACCATTTTTGATATGATAAAGAAGGTAAATTCTATGGGAACGACCGTCCTGCTCGTTGAGCAGAACGCCAAGAAAGCCCTGTCGATAGCCGACAGAGCCTACGTTCTCGAGATAGGCAAAATGGTCAAAACAGGAACAGGTGCCGAGCTTCTCGCGGATGAGGATATTAAAAAAGCCTATCTCGGTGGCTAAGAAGCGGTGAATTTTCACGAATCTTTTGTCTTTCACTCGCAGTACGAAAACAATAGAAAAATGCGACGAAATTTTCCGTCGCATTTTTCTATTGTTAGAGCACTTCTGCAATATCGTATATAAGTTTCTCGGTCTTTTCCCAGCCGAGGCAGGGGTCGGTAACCGACTTGCCGTATACCGAATCATCGCATATCTTCTGCGCACCGTCCTCAATGTAGCTCTCAATCATAAGGCCCTTGACAATGCTGCGCACGTCCTTCGAGTAGCGGCAGCTATGCAGGATTTCCTTGGCGATTCTAATCTGCTCAAGGTACTTCTTGCCTGAGTTTGCGTGGTTGGTATCCACGACAACCGCAGGATTCTCGAGTCTCGAAGCCGCATAGGTTTCGTAGAGATCGTAAAGATCCTCGTAGTGATAGTTCGGGTGCGACTTTCCGTGCTTGTCCACGTAGCCGCGAAGGATTGCGTGAGCATAGGGGTTGCCCTGCGTCTTAACCTCCCAGCCGCGATAGAGGAACACGTGCGAGGACTGCGCCGCCTTGATGGAGTTCATCATAACGCCTATATCACCGCCGGTGGGATTCTTCATACCGACGGGAATATCAAAGCCGCTGGCAGTGAGTCTATGCTGCTGGTTTTCCACCGAGCGCGCACCAACCGCAACGTAAGCGAGCAGGTCGGAGAGGTATCTGTAATTTTCGGGGTAGAGCATCTCGTCAGCACAGCCGAAGCCGGTTTCGTTAATAGCCTTCATATGCAAATGTCTGATAGCGAGAATACCCTTGAGCATATCGGGATTCTGATTAGGGTCGGGCTGATGCAGCATACCCTTGTAGCCCTCGCCGGTGGTTCTCGGTTTGTTCGTATAGATTCTGGGCACGATAATAATCTTGTCGTTAACCTTCTCCTCAATCTCGCGGAGTCTGTAAATATAATCAAGCACCGCATCCTCTCTGTCGGCAGAGCAGGGGCCTATTACGAGTATAAGCTTATCAGACTCGCCGGTAAAGACCTTTTTAAGCGAATCAACGCGACCAGCGAGAGCTTTTTCGCTCTCCTTCGTGAGTGGGAACTGCTCCTTAATATCCTTCGGTATGGGCAGCTTGCGGTAGAATTCCATGTTCATAGCTTCGTTTTCCTTTGCGTATATAAAATTAAATTATTTAGTTATCTTATCAAAAAGCGTTCTTCTTTGTGCCGATGCGCGCATCTTTTCTCTCATCCGCTTACCGTCCTCGTTGGCTAGATAGGTGCGGAATTCGGTGAATTCCGCGATGAACTTGTCCATCTCTGCGAGCAGGGCATCTTTGTTCATCAAGAAAAGCTCCGACCACATTCGGTCGTTGATCTTCGCAATTCTCGTCAGATCCCTGAACGAGTCACCGGTGTACTTCTCAAGTCCTTCGGAGTCGTTGCAGTTCATAAGCACGACTGCAATACAGTGTGTCAGCTGCGAGAGGAATGCAATCATCTCGTCGTGCGCCTCGGGCGTCAACTCGGAAATTCGAGCAAATCCAAGCTCGTCACCGAGCTTTCTGCAAATTCGGATAGCCTCTCGGCTGTTCTTTTCGGTAGGCGTCACGATATAGTTCGCACCCTCGAAAACAGACGGGTCGGCAAACTCAACGCCGCTTCTCTCACGACCTGCCATCGGGTGCGCAGGAATGTATTCAACGTCGTCGCGGAGTATATCCTGCACCTTGTACACAACGCTGCTCTTAACGCCCGTTACGTCGGTGATCAGCGTGCCTTTTGTAAACAAATGTTGGTATTTCTCCACCCATTCAACGAATGCGGTGGGATAAAGCGCGAAAATTATAAGCTCGGAATTTTTAATCAACTCCTCGTCAACCTCTGTAGTACCGAAGTTAATCATACCGCGCTTCATAGCGTATTTAATGTCGGCTTCCTCCTTGGTGATACAGCTTACGTTGTATCCCTTATCGGTGAGAGCCTTTGCATAGCTTCCGCCGATAACACCAAGACCGATTATAAGTATTTTCGTATTTTTATCAAGCTTCATAAGTCCTAAATTTTATTCCCAGTTTTTTAATATCAGTAAAGAAGTCGGGGTAGCTCTTATTGACCGCCTCACAGCCGTCAATAAGTCCACCGTACACGCTCGCAATAACCGCAAGCGACATCACAATTCTGTGGTCGTTATGTCCTGAAAGAATCTCTTTCGGTGTGTGAAGCGTGGCAGGGGAAACCCTGACCGAATTTTCCATAACGCAAATATCAGCGCCGAATTTTGAGAGCTCCTCGCGCATCACTTCCGCACGATCACTCTCCTTTATTTTGAGCCTTCTCGTGCCAACGAACATCGCACCGTTTTTCATAGCCGCGAGCGTAAACAGTATTGGTGCAAGGTCGGGACAGTCCTCGATATTTATCTCGGGTGTACCCGAGTCAAGCATCGGGAAAAGCTCCTTATACACTCTGTCACCCTGAACGCTCTGCTCGTTAAGTCCAAGCACCTTAACTTCACCGCCAATATAATTAAAGGCATCGGTAAATGCGCTGCCAGAGTAATCTCCCTCAACGCGTAGATTCTTGGCGCGGTATTTCTGTCCACCCTCAATATAAAGCGTAGACTTGTTTTCCCATACTATCTTAACTCCGAATACCGCCATTGCAGATATAGTCAAATCAATGTACGACCGACTCTCAAGTGCCGTCGTGATTACAATTCTCGAGTCACCGTCAAGCAGAGAAAGCGCAAACAGGAGTCCCGTAATAAACTGACTGCTCACGTCACCGCGTACATGGTATTCACCGCTTGTAATCGGTCCCTTGACAGTAATCGAGTCAGCTTTTCTCTCGAATGTCAGACCTCTCTCTCGTGCAATTTCCTCGTATACGCTCTGCGGTCTTGACATCAGCTTTTCGCTTCCAATCAGCTTTGCTTCGTTACCCGAAAGCCAGAGCAGAGGTATGAAGAACCTAAGCGTACTGCCACTCTCGCGGCAGCAAAGCGGCTCGTTTGCCATAGCGGAAAGTAAATCTGCACCGCAAACCCTGACCGACTCGCCCTTGTATTCTATTTTCGTACCAAGCGCGCGCAGGCAATCGATAGTCGCCAGCACGTCCTCGCAGGAGGATATGCCGTCAATTACACTCTCGCCCTCGCACATAGCCGCCGCAATCAGTAGTCTGTGTGCCATACTTTTTGACGGTGGCGCATAAACCTCGCCTATTGCCCGGCTTTTTTTAATTTCAACTCTCATTGTATCATTACCTTTAGGAAGTCGATAGCCTCTATGTAACCGTTCACACCGTGACCTGTGATAGTCTTGACGCAAGCGGCACGGATATAGCTCACTTTACGGAAGTCCTCACGCTCCTCGACCTTTGAGATATGTACCTCGACCGCAGGGATTTTAACTGCCGCGAGAGCATCGAGCAGAGCAATACTCGTGTGTGTATACGCCCCGGGGTTGATAACTATTCCGTCAGCGCCCTCGAAGTACGCCTCCTGTATCTTATCAACGAGGTCGCCCTCGTGATTTGACTGATAAAGCACCGCCTCAATTCCATTGTTTTCACAATGCTCGTTTATCATTGAGATAAGCTCCGCGTATCCCACCTTGCCGTATTTATCAGGCTCGCGAATACCGAGCATATTGAGGTTAGGGCCGTTTATAACGTAAATTTTCATTAGAAATTCTCCAAAATTTTCTCTGCCACCGTCACCGCCTCACAGTCAGCGTCGATTCTCGCATCACACACCGAGCAGTAGATTTCATATCTCTCCTCATATCGCCTTTCAATAGCCTCTCTGTCAGAGGAAAGCGGACGCGAGTCTGTCGGCATGAGCTTTTCAAGCGGTCTGTCAATAAAGAAGAGAGTGCCGTTCTTTTTGAGAGAACTCACGTTTTCATTCCTCAAAATTGTACCACCACCGGTAGCGATAATCAGCGATCCGTTACCCGAAATCTCTCTGATAACCTCGCTCTCAATTTCGCGGAATCTCGCTTCACCGAAACGAGCGAAGATTTCTTTAATCTCTATTCCCGCTTTTTTAACTATCAGCTCATCGGTGTCAACGAGCGTTCTGCCTGTCTTTTCCGCAAGGATTTTGCCAACCGTGCTTTTTCCCGATGCAGGCATACCGATAAGAACTGTATTTTCCTTATCGCTCTTTATCCTCTGATAGACTTTATCTATCAATCCATCGGCGTACTTTTTATCAAGAAATATCTCCGATGCTCTTACCGCCTGCGCGACGAGCATATAGAGTCCGCCCTCAGCGATAATCCCCCTCGCTCTTGCCTCAAGCACAAGGCGAGTTCTAAGCGGATTGTACACCGCATCGACAACTCCCGAGAGCCTCTCGAATTTTGAAAGGTCAACCGCCACCGTGTCTATATTCGGGAACATTCCAAGCGGTGTAGTATTAACAATTATCTCCGTGTCCGAGTGCTTTTCATAAAGCTCCTCATAGGCCAGACTACCGTCGCGACCGCTTCTGCTGACGCGCAGTATCTCTCGCGCTCCGAGCGAATTCAGCACCGCCATAGCAGTCCTCGACGTGCCACCGCTGCCGAGAATAGCCGCCTTTTTACCGCCGACATCGATTCCTGCGTGCATAATCAGCGCGCGCATACCGTAAAAATCGGTATTATAACCAAAGAGCCTGCCGTCACGATTTACAACCGCATTGACCGCGCCGATTTCTTGCGCTCCGTCGTCTATCTCGTCAAGGTAGGGAATAACACTCTCCTTATACGGAATAGTCACGTTGATTCCCGAGAAATCTCTCGAATGCATAAAGGAGTCAAGCTCCTCGCGCGGAATTTCGCGAAGCTCGTATAAGTTATCCGAGAGCATCTCGTGAATTACTTTGGAAAAGCTATGCCCAAGATGCTCACCAATAAGGCCGTATTTCATAAAATCAGTCCTTCGTAGCAAGATAATCCGTGCCGAATCTGCCCGTGAGAGCATCGGCAAGCGTGATAGCGGTCACCGCATCAACCACGGCTCGCGCTCTGTGTATAATAGCAGGGTCGTGCCTGCCCGAAATTTCAAGAGTAGTATCGGTCATATCGTTAAGATTAACCGTTTTCTGAGCCTTAAAGATAGAGGGCGTCGGCTTAATAGCCGTGCGGAAGATAATAGGCATACCGTTGGAGATTCCGCCGTTAATTCCGCCCGAATTGTTAGTTTCGGTCACCACCTTGTTGCCATCAATTCTGAAAGCATCGTTGCCCTCGCTGCCGTACACGTCGGCAAAGGCAAAACCGAGTCCGAACTCCACGCCCTTTACCGCAGGAATAGAGAATAGCGCGTGCGCGAGCATTCCTTCAAGCGTATCAAACCAAGGCTCGCCAACTCCCGCAGGGAGTCCGATAACCGCACTCTCAAGAATGCCACCAACGCTGTCACCCATAGCTGCCGCCTTTTCAATCTCGCGCGTCATATTCTCGCGCGAGCTGTCACGGAGAACGGGAAATACGCTATCATTCAGCGTAGCAATATCGGTAGCATAATCGTCAAATCCTCTGTCAGCCACACCGTGAAGCTCGGAAATATGAGAGCCGATATGTATGCCCTTGTTAATCAGAGCCGACTCGAGAATAGCACCGACAGCTACCAGAGCCACGGTAATTCTGCCCGAGAAGTGACCGCCGCCGCGCTTATCCTGGAAGCCGTGATACTTGCACTCTGCCGTATAGTCTGCGTGAGAGGGACGGGGAGTCGCCGCAAGCTTTTCGTAGTCACCGCTTTTCTTATTCGTGTTCGGAATAAGGACCGTCAGCGGTGTGCCGGTAGTATACCCCCGGAACTCACCGCTTGCTATAATATACTCGTCTGCTTCAACCCTTGCGGTCGAAATTTTGCCGCTTGGTCTACGCTGTGCGAGTCTTTTGTTTATATTTTCTCTGTCAATTTTAATACCCGGCGCAATTCCGTCGAGCACCGCACCGATAAATTCGCCGTGACTTTCGCCGAAAAGCGTAACCGTGATACTGTTACCGAAAGTATTTTTCATTCAAACTACCTCTTAAAAGGCTGTATTTCTCACCGTTTCGGCGAATTCCGAAACAGTCATTTTCTTTATTTCAAAGCTTCCTATCTCGTGGACGAGCACAATGCTGATTTTATCTCCGTCGCACTTCTTGTCGTGGCTGATAAATCCGAGAGCCTGTTCAATATTACCATCGTAGGAGCAGGGAAGTCCGAGCTTTTTCAGCACAGGCACAAGCCTTGCTCTTACAGACGGCGCACACACGGGCAGCATTCCTGTTGCTACGCACTCGCCGTGATAAAGACCGTGCATTTTCTCCTCGGCCTCTATAGCGTGACCGAAGGTGTGACCGAAATTGAGTATCTTCCTGAGTCCCGACTCGCGCTCGTCCTCCTCGACAACCGCCTTTTTTATCTTCAGCGCCGAGGTGATAACCTTTTCTATGTTATTTTCACCTATTTCCTCGTTCTCAAAAACCGAGAAAAGCTCCGCGTCAGAAGTCAGCGACATTTTCAGCGCCTCGGCAAGACCGTTTGCCACCTGCCTTTTCGGAAGGGTAGTGAGCGTATCAATATCTACGATAACACCCTTTGGCTGATGAAACGCACCGACGATATTCTTGATGCCCGCAAGGTTAATTGCGGTCTTACCGCCAATCGACGAATCCACCTGCGACAACACCGTAGTAGGAATATTGTAAAAATCAATTCCGCGCATATAACTTGCCGCGAGAAAACCCGTGAGGTCGCCGAC
>CAYXAC010000009.1:0-2096 GCA_964463025.1 uncultured Ruminococcus sp. | reverse complement strand
CCGACAACACCGCCGCCAACCGCAACGGCACAGTCGGTTCTCGTCAGACCGAAATTCGCCATTTCCACAAGCAGTTTGCCGTATACCTCAAGGCTCTTTGAGCCCTCGCCCTCGGGCACGGTGATGATTTTTGCCACTTTTGCAGAGGCGGCAATCGCTTTCGCATATTCACTCGGTACACCCGAGTCTGTTACTATAAAGACGCGTCTTTCGAGATTTAAAATCTCGCCTGCCTTGCGTAGCAAGCCGCGTCCAATATGTATATCGTATCCCCTCGCATCGAGGTTCATATGAAGCGTAGTCATAATAGCTCCCGAAAATCAAATTTTAATATAAGTTCCCGCAAATTTCAGTCTGTCGCAGAACTCGCCGAGTTCTTCCATAAGAGAAGTACCTGCCTCGGTCTGTATATTGCCCTCTACCTCTACGTAGAAGTAGTATTCCCAGAGCAGCTCCTTCATAGGACGGCTGCGCAGCGTTCTCATATTGAAGCAGTACTTGCCGATAACGTCAATCGCCTTTGCGAGCGCACCTGCCTCGTTCCTTACGGTGAAGAGGAGTATCGAGTGTATTCCGGTTTCCTTGCCGACCTTCTTGTTAGTAACACGCGAGAATATCGCAAAGCGCGTGGAATTGCTCTTATTCTCATTAATATCGTGGTCAAGCACCGAAAGTCCGAAAATATCCGCTGCCTCGCGGCTTGCGATAGCAGCTACCGATTTATCGTTAAGGTCGCTCACGTACTTTGCCGCAAGTGCGGTGTTAGCGAACTCATGACGCGCGAAGCCGTGTTTTTCAATATAATCAGCACATTGACCGAATGCTTGCGGATGGCTAACGACCTCTTTAATATCCGCGAGAGTCGCGCCCTCAACCGCAAGAAGATCCTGCGTAACCTGCAGGTCGAACATTCCATTCACATAAAGCGATCCCGAAAACATCAGATCGGTCACCTGACCGACCTCGCCGTTGTAGCTGTTCTCGACAGGCAGAACGCACACGTCACACTCACCGCGCTCAACCGCGCGATAAGCGCTTCCAAAATCGCCAAACGCGACCTTTTCTGCCGAAGGATAGAGTTTCTCCGCTGCTATATGCGCAAAGGCGCCCGCCGTTCCCGAGTATGCGACTCGCATACCTTCCATAAGACGCTTCTGGTAAGAGCGAGAAACCTCCATATTATTCCTGAGGAAATTAACGTAGAACTCGCGCAGCTCCTCATCATTGATAAGCGCCGAGTTACGTCTTACGACCTCTTCCTCACGCACCGCATCGTAGATGCCGAGTCCTCGCTCCTTTTTATATTCGGCAACCATTTCTGCCGCGCGCATGCGCTTGACGAAAAGGTCTGCCATTTCCTTATCAACCTCGTTGATAATTTCTCTTGCTTTATCAAGCTTGCTTTTCATTTTTATGCCTCGTATGAATCAATAAGTGCCTTGAATGCAGGGAGCGCACGCTCGATCTGCTCGGTCTTTACACAGTAGGAAAGTCTTGCATAACCGGGACAACCGAAATCGTCGCTCGGCACTATGAGTATCTCGTGCTTCTTTGCTCTCTCGCAGAATTCGCCCGCGTCTCCGCTTGGTGATTTAAGGAAGAGATAGAACGCGCCCTCGGGACGCACCATCTTGTAGCCGTATTCTGTGAGCTTTTCGAGCAGAAGCCTTCTGTTTTTGTCGTATATCTCAACCTCGGCAGTCGCGCCAAGGCAGTAGGGAAGCAGCTTCTGAAGAAGGCTGGGAGCGCAAACGTAGCCGAGAGCTCGTCCTGCGCCGCATATCGCCTGATACGTGGCAACGAAGTCCTTACATCTGGGAGATACAAGCACGTAGCCGATTCTCTCGCCGGGGAGCGAGAGCGACTTGCTGAAGGAGTAGCACACGAGAGTATCGTCGTAATATTTCGTGAGATAAGGCACGAACACTCCGTCATACACAAGCTCTCTGTAAGGCTCGTCGGAGATAAGATAAATCGTGCGCGAATACTTTTGCTCGCACGCGCGAAGAAGGTCCGCAAGCGCCTTGATATTTTCCTCGCTGAATACCGCACCCGTTGGGTTGTTGGGGGAGTTTATGATTATAGCCGCAGTCTTT
>CAYXAC010000008.1:0-16293 GCA_964463025.1 uncultured Ruminococcus sp. | reverse complement strand
CGCGGACCTCCGTCCTGATGATATCATCACTTATTGGACGGTTATCAATGGCAACCGTTCATTGAATACGCACAGAATTACCAACATTTATGACGGCGACGGTTTCCTTATCTTTGAAACCAAGGGTGATGCTAACACCTCTGCCGACCCGCTTACCGTACACGAAAAGGAAATCGTTGGTATTTACCGCTTCCGTATTCCCGGTGTAGGTAAGGTCTTTGATTACCTTAAAACAGGTACCGGCTTCTTTGTTGTAGTCGTTATTCCCGTATTCATTTTCTTCATTTATCATTTAGTACAGTTCTTCCGCGCGTTCTTTGAATATCAGAACGTTAAGAATCGCATTAAGTTTGAAATGGAAAGAGATGAGGCCGATGCGCTGAAGGCAGAGCAGAACGAGGAGGCAAACAAGGCTGCTCAGATGGCTGCACTCGAGGCAGAACTGCGAGAAAAGCTGCGTGCTGAAATTATGGCTGATATGGTTAAAGATACTGCGCCTCCGACACTCGCGGCCGAGGCTGTGGGAGCTGCCGAACCGGTAGTGGAAGCTGTAGAAGCGACTGAACCGGCAGCAGAAAACGAAGAAGCTACCGAACCGGTAGTAGAAAATGAAGAAGATTCTTCTAACTAATCTTGAAATTTAGTTTCGTTATAAATTACATAACAATAAATAACGGCAGAGAATATTATGTTTGATAACTTTTTTGAGTATTTTTTTCAGGATATCGTAAACATTTTCAGATCGTTTGTCGCTTTTATAGTTTCGGTATTCAATTTTGCTCTTCGAATTGAAATCATTCGTTCTCATGCAGACGATTTCTCTCCTTGGGAGTGGGCGCTGACCATAGTAGTCAACCTTCTTTTGATTGCGCTCATTTTGTTGGCGATATATGGATTGTTTTGCCTTGTTAAGCGTATATTCAGGTTTGGCGTTTCGCCAAAGAAGTATGATGAACTCTTAAAAAAGGTGCGCTCACTTCAGCGCGACCTGATAAGAGCTAACTATGAAAAGGATAAGCTCCTTGCTATTCGTATTGCCGAGCTTGGCGGCGATGGTAGCGACCTTACTCACCTTAACGTTGGCAACGAGAACGAAGGCGAAGAGAATAATGAGGAGAATAACGGGGCACTCGATGAAGCCCTTGCTAATAGAAACACCTTCTATTCTCCTTGCGTCAACCCTATGGACAGCAGATTCTTCAGGCTGACCGGTGTTGATAACTTCTATAAAACAGAATATCTGGCACCGGCGTATGACGAAGAGATTTCCCTCGAGGAGTTTTGCGAGCATTTCCGTTGTTATGCGGCATCCCAGCTTAAGCTTTACTATACCATTGACGTCATCAGATATTTTATAGCCTCAATGGGAACCGCAAGAATTATTATTCTTCAGGGTATTTCGGGTACAGGTAAAACAAGCTTGCCCTATGCTTTCGGTAAATTTGTTCAGAAGGATACTACTGTGGTATCCGTACAGCCCTCGTGGCGTGAGAGAACCGAGCTTTACGGTTACTTTAACGAGTTTACGAAGAAATATTCCGAGACCGATTTCTTACGCGCGGTTTACGAGAGCAACTATTATCGTGACCCTCATTTCGTCATTCTCGACGAGATGAATATCGCACGTGTTGAGTATTATTTCGCCGAAATGCTCTCCATTTTGGAAATGCCTATTCAGGACGAGTGGAAGATTGATATAGTTTCGGCAGTATGGGATAACGACCCTTGTCTTATACAGCAGGGATCGATTCATATTCCAAACAACGTTTGGTTCGTCGGAACTATCAATAACGACGACTCTACCTTTGCAGTTGCGGATAAGGTGTACGACCGTGCTATTCCCATTGACCTTGATAGCAGATGCGAACCCTTTGAGTGTGACGAAACGCCTCCTATTTATATTTCTACCGATCATATTATTCGTTTGTTTGACGATGCAAAGGAGAAATACCAGATATCCGAGGATGCTCTTAACAAAATCGAGACCCTGAACGGATACATAATTAAGAATTTCCGCCTTGCGTTCGGTAACCGCGTTATGAAGCAGATAGGTGATTTCGTCTCTTGCTTTATTGCCTGCGGAGGCACGGAGATTGAGGCTATAGACTTCATAATTGCTAAAAAAGTGTTCAGAAAATTTGAATCTTTGAGCCTTGGATTTATGAAGGACGACCTTACAAAGTTGAATCATTTCCTAGACAAAACCTTTGGCAAAAACGCTTTGCCAATATGTAAGGAATACGTCGAGTTCCTTAAGAAAAACTCGTAAAACCGTTTAACAAGTAAACAACTATTTACAAAATACGTTAGAAGGGAGGTAATTTTATGGCAGCTAAATCATCAAACAAAAACCCCGATATTAACAATATGCAGCTTGAAGTGATAGATCCTATTTATCAAAAGTACGTAAACTCTGTGATTCGCACGCTTGGCACGACCGATTTTTATGATTTCTTTATGACCTCTATTGCTCATGCGGAAAACGAGTTCCAATTTTCAAACCGCAGGGTTGAAAAGATTGTTGACGTTACGTGGGTAGATGCCGTTGAAAACGCTCTCAAAGCCTTTCAAAATATAATTTCCTCCCCCAGAAACGTGATAAAAGAAGAAGAGGTTATCGTCAACGTTGCCAATGCCAAAAAAGGCGGAAGCGACGTTGTCAGACATTTGGCAACTCACGCTTCGTTCGTACAGAATTATGATGCAGAGAAAGGTGACGTTCGCCCTGAGCGCTTAATGCAAAAATATCGTGAAGATACCGTCGGAATTTATGAAAACCGAGTTGTCTTTACGACTCTTGAGCGTGCTTATCACTTTGTTAAAATTCGTCATGATGCTCTTTTTCAGGTAATGAGTGATGAGTTTGGAGTTAAACTGAAAATTAATTCTAATATGCATAGCGCAACAGAAAATTTGCACGTGGATATGTTTATGCATATTACCGATGCAGACGGTGCGCTGGATGTTGATGATAAGAACCGTGACGTTTTTGATCGAATTTCCAGATTGTATCGAATTCTTTCTATTTTGATGAATTCTCAGTTTGCCGCCCAGCTGGCGCGTTATTCAAAAATCTCGGGTAAGATAACGAAAACAAACGTCTTAAAACGAAATCCCGACTATGCTGCGATCGCTCATCTATGGGATTTTCTTTTGAATTATGATGATATCGGATATTCAATCAAGATTATCGAACAAAATCCGGTAATAAGCGAGGATTTTGAGAGAGATATTTATCATAATATTTTGTTTAATTACTTAGTGCTCAAGGGACATCTTGAGCGTGATAAGGACAGGGCTTTGCCCGTTCCGTTAAAAGAAAAAAAGCGCAAGCTGAAGCCTAAATTTATTAAACAGATCATTGAAGAATTGACCGAAGATTATGATCTTCCCGATATTGAGATACGAAAGGTTCTTATCGAGGAGCTGACCAAAGAGCAGCTTATGCTCGAGGAAGAAAAAGAGCGCCTAAGACTTGTTGAAGAACAAGAACAACGCAAGCGCGAAGAAGAAGAGCGCCTAAGACGCGAAAAAGAAGAGGAACAAGAACGTCTGCGCCTTGAAAAAGAGGCAGAAGAAGAGCGTATTCGCCGCGAAAAAGAAATTCGCGAGGCACAGCTTCTAGCCGAGCGAATGGAAAGAGAGCAGGAGATTCGCAGAAGAAGCGGATTGTTCCGAAAGGAAACAGAAAGATTCTTCCAAAAGCTTTCGCGCAGATTGGAACTTCGTGAAGAGCAAGAGGAAATTGAGAAGACCGAAGAACAGGATTTTGCAGACGCTGTTTTAATTATGGAGGAGACGGAGCGCCTCAAAGCTGAAGAGATTGAGAGAGCGCGACGCCGCAGAAAAGAGGAAAGAGAAAGACTTAAGTATGAGGCTCGTCTTGAGCAAGAACGAATCGAACGCGAGCTTGCTGAAGAGCAGGCACGCATCGAGCGCGCCCTTGCCGAAGAGGAAGAGCGTCGTCAGGCAGAATTGCTTGCGCAGTATATGATTGCGGTAGCTCCCCTTTCCCAATTGGTCGAGGCATTTGAGCAGTCGCTTGACGAGAGATTGAAAAAGCGTGCTGAGGCTAAAAACAACATCTCGAAATAACCGTTTTAGTGTATAGGACCGTTTTTTAGAATTTTCACTCTTGGAGAGTTTATATGGATAAGATTCTTCGAAAAATTATAGCCTCAGGATTGCTGTTGGTCATAGTGCTCGTTATGATCGGTGTTGTAACTTATGCGTGGATAACATACTCTATTGCGCCTGAGGTATCCGGAATACAAGTTTCCCTTGCCGGTAGCAATACTATTTTAATTGCTCCGAACCAGACGCAAATTGTTGATGGAAGGATATATCATTATCCGGGAAAGTTCTCTCGAAACTTGAATTTCAATGAGCATGAGCAATATGATTATTTGAATGAGTTAGACGGTCTGGCTCCGGTTTCTACTGCCGACGGCTTGCATTGGTTTCTTCCAACCTATTACGATATCAATGATAAAGCGGTTATCAATGGCGAGGCGGTTGCGGGAGATATTAAGCCCTACGATGATTTTTACTTAGATACCAAGCTCGAATATGCGAACTTAACCGACTTAGATCCTGCACAGCAAGGAAACTACGTTTGCCTGGACTTTTGGGTGGTTTCCCCGACTACTAATTATTATCTCCGTATTGCTCAGGGTGATGAAACCGACGGCAGCTTTGTGATGGAAATTATGAAGCCGGCAGAAGACGCAGACGGAGGATATGAGCTTGTTGAGACGTTGGGTTCTGTTTCATCATCAGTACGAGTAGGATTTTTGGTTAACAGCGACACCGTCCTCGATGATACGGTGATGTATTATGCGGAGAGCGAAAATTACTCATCGGCATATACCTCTCTTCGTGGTAATTATCAGGAGATTGGGGGCAGTATATTAGAGTCCTCTAAAAACAAGTTCACTATATATGAACCCAATGGAGATCTGCACCCTGACGGCTCTAACGGTGATTATTACGAAACCAATCCTGTAGCATGGGGAGAAAACGGAGTTTTTCTGGCGGACATTAGAGATAATTTGACCGTGCAGTTAACTAACAATTGGTATGAAGGAGTTAACGACAAGTACTACATCCAAGAAGCTTTTAAGGCTGCAACGTTGGGTAAAAAATATTCTTCTTTACCACATGTTGAGTTCGCTTTTTATCAGCAATATCTGCAGGGCAATTTGTCGGCATACGTGGATAAAGGTAATTTTGTAACCAGCACGACCACGCTGTACGATGCTATGGTAGGCGAAAAAGTGCCTCAAAGCGTTATGGAAACGATTGAGCAATCGGGTGCAACCGAGGATATTACCATAGTTCATTTGGAAAAAAGTATTCCCCAGCGCATACGCATGTTTATTTGGATAGAAGGACAGGATTCGGATTGCGCAAGTAACTTAAATAATGTATCCTTTGCTTTAGGATTAGAACTGGCAGGAAGCCAAATAGATGATAAAACAAGAAAATCAGATCAGTAAAAAACTAATCTCCGGCGGCGTCACCGCAATTTTAATTATGGCGGTAGTCCTTAGTTTGTTCGTTTTTGTTCAAGTGATCAACAAGGGTTACGTATCCATTTTTGGATATAGTCTTTTTAGAGTAGCAACAGGAAGTATGGAACCCAACATATCTGTTGGAGCATTGTTGCTAACTAAGGACGATCCAATTGATACTGTCGAGATTAATGATATAGTAAGCTTTTTTTCAAAAGAGGCTTATATGAAAGGCCGCATCATAACTCACCGTGTCGTCGCTGTTGAGAAAAGCGCTACGGGACAAGTGATGCTCACCACTCGCGGAGACGCAAATTCCTCAACCGATATTCATCGTGTTGATGAAGAGAATTTTATAGGTAAAGTAGTCTGGGTTTCGGATGACGAAAATATATTCGCCAGATTGATTGGTTTCCTTTCCGAAGGCGTTGGCTTCTTTAGCTGTATAGCAATTCCCGCTGTTTTAACGTCCGTATCAATATTCAAAAGGTGCATAAGTGAATTAACGATGGATATTAAGCGTCTTAAAGAAGAAAGCGGATATTTAGCTGACGAAGAAATTTCTGATTCCGAGCAAGATTTGATCCCACCGCAAACAAGCGCGAAGGCGGAGCTCACCACCGAGGAATACGAGGAGATGTGTGCACGTATTCGTGCTGAACTGACTGAGGAGCTGAAAAAAGAGGATGACCGAGAACAATCAACAAAATAATAGCTCTTGGCAAACCAATCTCGGCTTGCTCAAAGGGTTACGAAACAAAATATTTATCCGTGCCGCTTTTAGCGCAGCAATTTTGTTGCTTACAGCAGTATTGCTTTTTTCTCTGACGGCTGCATGGTATACTAACGTGGCCGACACGGGAAACTTGGTTTTTGTAGTAAAGCAATGGGGCTTTGACGGAACTATATCCCTCGACGACAATGTTTTTTCTGCGACACCCGGTGACGGAGGCGTTGTTGCGATGCAGATCGAAAATAACGGTCGAGTAACCGCTGCTGCCGGTATCACAGTATCCAAATCAAAGCTGGACGATATGATGAAAAAAAGGCTTTACTTTTACGTGGATACGTCCTTTTATCGTAATGCAGAGATAATGGACCGCGTTTATGTTAGCAATAGAGGAGGATACACGTATACCTTATTTCCGAACAGTAATATAAGCATTACTCAAAGCACTCAAAATGCTCCCCCATTGAAGTGGGAGTGGGTTTATGACGTCTTGGGATATTACGTATACGGAAAAATAACCGATACTTCTGCTCAGATTGATGAATATATCCGTCCGATAGAATATGCATACGATCCAATAACCACCACCTTTACGGCAGAAGGGGATCTTGAAACTATTGACGGAGTTCAAAGCGCGAATGATTTTCTTCTTCAGCTGTCGGCAACCGACGGCTATGAAGGACAAATAGACGTAAGCAAAAAAACGGCAAACGGATATTATCCTGTCTACGTAAATTCTGAAGGCTATGGCGTTTGGGCGTATTTATGCACGCATTCCGAAATACTTCAGAATATTAAGGATGATACCGAAATCGGTACGTCGAACGGTATGAAAACATACTCTGTGGAAATTAACGTTACAGGCTCAAACAGTAGCGAAACGGCAACGAACGTCAGCGATCCGCATACCCTGATATCTATTATCGAAACAACCGGATATGCAAATCTCAAGCTTGCTCAAAATATTGCTCTTGACGAGGAGCTTGTGATAAAAAGCGGGTACCAGATTGACATTGACCTGAACGGTTATCAATTAACGTCGGATGCCACAAATATCATTTCTGCCGAAGAAGGCTCTAAGATAACCCTGAAAAACGGTACGGTGTTCGGAAACGGACAATCCGTTGGCATTGAGTCAAACGGGGCAGTGGTAACCTTGAATAATATCGTTTTGAGCAATGTTGAAGAAGGCGTACGTGTTTCGGACAATGCCAATGTCAGCGGTGCAGATTCGAGAATTTACATCGCGGATTCCGAAATCATCGGCGATAGCGATGGACTGTGGATATTTGGAAATAACGCTGTTTCCGATACGATGACCACCGTTATAGTAGAAAGAAGTACCATAGCGGGCAACGAATACGTTGGTATTTTGTGTAACGGCTCGTATACGGGTACTAATATACAGATTACCGACAGTACTGTTACCGGATTCTATGCAGCTGTATATCATCCTCAAAAGGAAAGTACGCTGCAAATAATTCGCAGTACGCTTACAGGAATTACCGGCTTGGTAGTTAAGGGCGGTACGGTAAACGTTAACGATTCCGTCATCAGCGGCATCGGTACCGAAGATCAAATCACCGAACCGCAGTATTCAAAGAGTGGATTCAGCGATACCGGTGACGGTATTTATCTTGAGGCTAACTACGACTGGGCGGCTGAAATTACTATAACGGGTGATAAGACCGTTGTAACCTCGGCGAACGCCTTTGCCGTTAGAAAATATATGCTTGAAGACGCAGACTCTAACATTTATATCTACTCCGGTACCTATAACACAGACGTCAGTGAATATCTGGCGGATGGTACTCTGCAATCTGAAAACGAAAACGGAGAATTCGTAGTGAGTTCATCCGAATAAACTGTTATAAGGAGGGGGGATTGCTATGAATAACAAGCTGAAAAATATACCTATAAGCTTAATAAGTACAGTAGCGATCCTTTTGCTCCTTATTATATTTATCAATAACGTACAAATTACTTTAGGTAGATATATGTCGTCCGTTGATGGCAAGGCGGTGTTTCTCTTTAATGCTAAACAAAGCCTCGAATTAAATTATGGCGAGTGGGAAGAAGCCGAGGGACGCCAAACCTTGCTAATTAACATAAACAATACCGACAATGTTAATAGATCAGCTCAAAGCGGCGCAGTACGAATTCGATTGTATATGCCGCAGATTGACGTTCTACCGAGTGTTCGCATTAGTATTAATAGTGTGGAGTATGCTTCAAATATCTCTACAGTCCCTGTTGGAACTGCAATATATAAGCTGTATGGAGAGGGCAATATTTGCCGCTTTTACGGGGATGCCGGAGAAGAGGTTTGTTTTGATTTTCCAAGCTCGAGCACTGATAGCTTAACTGCAACGTTAATATTGATTGCCGATACCCCGGTTGATACCACGGGTATTAAGATAATGGCTGAGCCAATAAATACTAAAGGAAACGGAGGTAATTAGGAATGAAACAAGATACAACTTTAAGAATTGAAAAATATAACAGCCGATTACCCCGTTTAAAGGATAAATTGGTACTTTCTGTTACTGCCTTGTTGTTGGCTGTAATTATGCTTACAACCGTATCCTTTGCATGGCTTTCTCTTTCTGTAAGTCCCGAAGTATCGAATGTTTCAACCTCGATTGCATCAAACGGTAACCTCGAGATTGCGCTGGCAAGCGGAACTTTGTCTGAGCTTATCGTGCCGGGCGCAACCCAACTTGGTGACGCCGATCTTCCCATATTACAGGGCAACCTGACGTGGGGAAACCTGATCAATCTCTCCGACCCTAAATACGGTCTTAGTAATCTGGTGCTTCGTCCGGCAGGACTTAATACAGACGACCTTCTTGAAAGCCCGCTTTATGGTGCAGATTACATAGCCTCGGGAAAGCACGAGGGATATATCGACTCCTTCCGTTATGCAACCTGGCAGTCAACGAATCCAGATGACCCGGAGGCTCCTTGGGAGTTCGTTATCTCCAATGAGCTCGGTGTTCGCGCTATTTCCTCTACTATTATGGCGGAATCAAGCGGATATGCATACGGATATCAAATTAAGCTTGATGAGGCAAAGGCGGCTCTGCGTGAGGCGCAGAACGGCTATATTTCTATCACGACCAACGTTGATATATCTGACGGAGACAAAGAAAAGCAGTTCCTTGAGTCTCTCGCGGCGGTTATGGGCGCATATATGACTTCAAACATGAACTCCGACGATGATCTCAAAAATAATACCATAGAAAAAGAATACGTCGAAGGTTTGAGAGATATGTTCCGTGCCTTTATAAAGGTTCTTGAATTGGAACAAGAAGCGATTAGAAAGCTTGCGAATCTCCAGCTTTACGTTATTTATGGCGGCGACACCTCTACATACACCGAATTTGCAACTGTCGACGCGCTGATAGCGAGAAAGGATAACCTCACCTTTACTACTCCGTCTGGCAATGTGAATCTTCAGCTTTCCGGACTTAACGAAAATCTTTCGGATTACACAAAGCTGCAGAAGAACTACGTGGCACTACAGGCTTTGTGCGGTGGTGGCGAAATCAAATGGCTGGATACGGTAGACATTGAGTGGCAGGGTCAAACGGTATCAATCAGCCTTAACGATATAGTTAATGCACTTGTTACGGTTGGAAGCTGTACAGTTAACGGCACTCGCGTAAGCTCTATTGGTGCAACTGCGGCTCTTGATCTGAACAATAAAACCTGTGCCACAATTATCACCAACGGCGTGCTTTACAACTTCGAAAAGAGAACCGGTGCCAGAATGGACGTGCCTAACGGTACCACAGCCCTTCAGCAAAAATATCCCAAAGGTCTTCCCGTTACCGCAACGGGAAGGAGACTTGGCATTACAATGGAGGGTACTATCTATGCACTTATTTCAACAAACGCTCCAACTCCCTCTCTCTTCCAGAAGGATATTAATTATGCCGCTGAAAAAAATACCGGCGGTACCGTTCAGCTTTCTGCCAACGATACCTACGGATTTGCAATAGACTTTTGGGTTCGTACCAACGCGGCGAACAGCTTCTTGATTCTTGAAGGCAACGTTCTTACTGAAACTATAACGCTTGAAGTAATGGGAACCGATGGCGATGGCAACGAGGTTAAGCTCTATGTCAACACTATCACAATCGCTGACGAAAGCACAGGTGAAGAAATCACCTCTACAGAAGATGTTTATCAAAAAGATGGAAAGTGGTACTATGATGGTACCAATACCGAATGCACGAATATAGATTCCTCTAATCCGCCTAAAGAGAAGGTCGAGATTATTGAAAACGTAATAGGTTACGAGGGTGAGAATAGAATTTGGGATGACAACGCCTTCCTCTCTATCGATAGCACCACGCAGGGAAGCGGTAGCTGTTACGTATACTATACCGAAACTCCCGAGGATATGGAACGAAGCCTTAAGCTTCTTTCTGCTATGAAGATCGCTTTCATAGATGCTGAGGGCACTCTCTTGGCAGAGGGATATATGGATACGAAGAACTATTTCCTGGATAACGGAAAAGTAACCGTTCCTATGCGACTTGATCCGGGTTCAATTACTTTAGAGAATCCAGACGGCACCGAAACACTTGCGATTACACGCCTTGATAAAAACGTTGCGAAGCTTGTAACTGTTATAGTTTATCTTGATGGAACAAAGGTAGAAAACCAGGACGTTTTGGCTGTTTCTGAGATCCAGGGACAGATGAATATTCAGTTTGGAAGCAGCGTTGATCTTAACAGCGTTTCTGATGAAAAGCTTGCATCTAAATATTTGAATGTTTCCTCAACTGTTGCTAATACCGAATTCAATTATGATGAATCGGTAGAAAGCAATACTCCTATGACCACCAAGGTTAGTGTTGCTGTTGATGGTACATCGCCCGAAAGGGTGTCTGCGTTCTTTGTCAGAGCGATAAGTAGCACACAGGCAATACCCCTGAACGACGAAGGTCAGGTTATGAACTTTACCGATATGGGTGGCGGTCGCTGGGAGGCTGATTATACCTTCATAAGCCCCGGAACTTATATTATAAGAAGTATTTGGGTCGATGGCATTGAATATGACCTAGAGCCGAATGCTCGTCCAACGGTTGTTGTAGAAGGCTTCTCCGTAAGATCTTTGAAGTGGGAAACCACAACGCAAAAGCAGAAGAGCTTTATGACTGCTTCAAATTCGGTTTCGGATAATGTTATTCTTGAATTCGTTACGTCTGACGTTGATGCTATGCCAAGCACGGTTGAGGGACGTTTCCTGAGAACCGACGGTAACTCGGTAAACGTAACGTTTACAAGAAACGTAGGCAACAACAAATGGTACGGTAAGGCAACCTTCCTTTCCTCGGGTGAATATACTCTTGAATATCTGGTATTTGATGGAGAATATTACCCCGTTGACTCCTCTATGCAGAGAGTTGCAGACGTATATCTTGGAATGAAGACGGCGGTCTACACGGACAGCCCGCTGAGCTTCTTACTTGGATACGGTATTGACGGCGATCCCTCAAACGGCATGACCGAAAATGAGGAAAATCTTCAAATGAAGATAAAGATTATGGACGATACCGGCAATGAGATGAAGAATCTTTCCGGCGTTAAGCTGTATTATTCCTTGGCGGGTTACACCACCGAGGTAAACGGTCTTGATGCTGATATGACGTGGAATGCGTCCACCGGATATTACGAAGGTGAGTTCCGCACCAAGGCGGGTGTATTCCAGTTCCTTTACGTTATGGTTGGTGACAATGTCATCAAGAAGACGGCAAACACGTCCCCGAGGTTTATTATCCAGTCTCCGACACCTCCGTCATACGATGGTCACAATACAGCGGCATGGCAGTATAGATATGAGTGTGCGGAAGATCTTGCAAGATTTATTGTAAATCTTAAAGATACGGAGGGTATCGTTGAGTCTAATATGCTTGGTGTTATTTCTAACGGCACTACCGAGTATAGAGTTCCCGGAGAAAACAAGGGATCTGACGGATGGCACTTTGTTATTCCTATCAATAATGGTCATCAGGATGGCACCTGGACGCTGACCGGAATCGAAGTAATTAATATCTACGTCAATGATGCTATGACTACCGAGGAAAATCCTTACGTTATAGATCTTGCAGACAATAATATTGTTACAACCGTTCTTGACGTAATAAATACCACCACGTCTAAGACGGACGTAAAGTTTGAGGGATTAGACTTCCTTGAGACTCCCGTGCTTAATGATGATAATTTCGGTATCGTCACTATCAAGGATACCAACGGCGCGTCTATTCCCGGAATAATTGGTACTATAGATCTTGTATATATCTATAACAACGATTCCGAAACATATGGTGGATATAAGATTGGCACTGTTGCTTATACAGACAGCAAGGTAACTATCAAGATGAAGATAGATCCGAACGACAGTACTCGCTTTGTTGTTGATACAGCAAATTCGGATACCATCAAATATGCAGGTACATACACACTTTCCGAACTGTCATTCAGCTTCAAGCCTGAAAACTTTAATGGTGCTATTAAGGTGACAGTTTTGGGAGATGCTTTGTCCGATAAGGTACCTGCAATAACTGTTACATCGGTTGTGCCTACCGTTAATATATCCGCAATTTCGCCTACAGGAACAGTTAACACGGATACTTCATCGGGCTATCAAGGTCAAACTGCAAATGGACACACTTCTAACGGTGGAACATCAAGCATAAGTTCTGATAAATTGACTACAACGGTATATTATAAATGTATAGTTAGTTCATATTGGAGCTTTGGAACAAAATATTATCACTCTTACATAGATAATAGTGGCTACTATAATCCTCAAGTAACTATAGAATTAGACAACATTACAAACTTTAATTCTGCAACTTTGAGCTTTAGTAATAATACCCATCTTTACACAAATGTATCGTATACTACATCAGGAACTAACGGTGTTTGGGAAACAACCGGAGGAAATTCCCCTTATAGTTGGACTAAAGAAGGAACGTGTTCGAGATATGTTGGATATTGTTGGGCTCAAAAAGGCCGAGCAAGCGATGCAATTAATGCTGCAGGAAAGAAGACTCCCGCCGGAACAATCACTGCGAACACACTTACAGTAGTAGGTTCAGACGGCGGTACCTACACCTTCACAATTCCTACTATCACAATCAACAACCCCTACTAAAAAATCGGTAGCCCCCTATAAAAAAGCGGGCTACCTGAAAAGGAGAGCAGAATGAAAAGACCAATGAAAAAACTGAATATACTGCGGTTTTGGGCGTTTCTTTTGATCTGCTCGACCTTGCTTAGCCTGACCGCTTTGTCGGTATCCGCAGCCGAAAGCGGTAGCTGCGGAGACGGAATTGATTGGGTGCTTGAAGCCGGAACACTTACCATAACGGGTATCGGAGAGATGCCTAATTACAGAGATTCCAAGCTCCCTCCGTGGTATGAATTTCGCGAACAAATAGTACGTTTGGATATTTCCGATAAAATTTCGTCAATAGGTAGCTTTGCATTTTATGGTTGCAAAAATCTCGTATCGGCATATATTCCTAACTCGGTTAAGACCATAGGCAGCTATGCCTTTGCTTCTTGCAATCGCTTGACCTCTGTTCAAATGAGTGGCTCGGTTTCATCAATTGGCGACGGTGCGTTTTATAGCTGCTATGCTCTTGAGTCGATTCGCTTGCCTTACGGTTTGTCCTATCTGGGTTCGCAAGCCTTTTATCGTTGTGAGTCGCTTGCTTCGATTTCGGTACCCTCGGATGTGAGAACTATGGGTGATATGGTCTTTGCTTATTGCAAGAGCCTTGTGCGCGCAGAGATTTACGCGCGCATTAAGGAATTACCCGCCTGGACCTTCTACGGTTGCTCGATGCTCGCAGAGGTTCATCTTGCCGAAACTATAAGTGACGTTGATAACAACGGCTTTAAGAATTGCGAATCACTTTCCACCGTTTTCTACTCGGGAACTGAAAAACAGGCTGAAAAGATTAAGGAAAAGATTTCAAATGACGTTTCTTCCTTCGAGGCGAGTGGATATATAACCGACGAGAAGATTTCCGAATCCACTATTTCGGGCAGTCACGTTGAGAAGGACGAAAGCACCTCTGTACAAACCGACACCGTGGTGGTGCAGAACGATAGCATTATTCTTAACTACACAGTTGAGAGAACCTATACTAAAACCAACCAAAGAGGAAGCTACGACGCCAACATAGTTTTGACTGTGGAGAGCGAGGAATCCTGGAAGAATGCAGGTGACGAGGTTATAAAGGCTCTCAACTATATTTCAAGCACCTATTCCGAAATTTCTGACTTGAAAAACCTCACCGTCACCGTATACGTAAGAAACAATGTTAAGGTTTCAAGAGCCTTTCTCAACAGACTCGCAGGCAGAGATATTGAGCTCACCGTCATTCTCTCGAATGCTTCCAGCTGGAGTATGAATTGTAGAGATTTGAAGGTGGCAGACGTTGAGGACGATGCAGGCATCGGCTATTCCCACACCCTCAAGGAAGCTCCCGCCGAGGTTGCCCAAAAGCTTGAAACAGATGACTGCTACAGACTTGTTTTCGATGAAACGGTAGAGCAGAAGGCGGAGGTGGTAGTTCAGCTGCCCACACAGACCGCAGTTCAGAGCAACGCATTCCTCTATCAGATTGAAGAGGACGGCTCTTATAATAGGCTCCAGGCAGTTGCGGTAGACAATGCGGGCAAAGCTCATTTTTATATCGCTTCTGCAGATAAATATACCGATTACATTATTGGCTTGAATGTTAAGGGAGAAGATACCAGCGACGTTATTATTCCCGACGAACTCATGTCACAGGAAGGTTCTTCCGCTTCGCTCACGTCTGCTTTGTCGAGACTGGAGAATATTACCTATGTTGAAACGGGAAGAAACTATGCGATGGGATTCGGCTATGGGGGTCTCACGTGGATTCTGATAGGAGTTCTGGTCGGTACAACCGTTATAGTTGGCGGTATTATGGTGATTTGGAATAAAAGCAAAAATTCAAGAATTCTAAAAAAACAAGAACAAAATGCAAATTAAAAAAATAACCGACACCGGTAGAATCGGTGTCGGTTATTTTTTTAAAGAGAACTGTTTTTCACTCAACGATTCAAAAAAGCGCTTACCACTTATGTATCGCAACTGGTCAAAACTTGCGCTTGCGGCCTCTACCACCCCAAGCCGAAAATTTATATTTCTTGACTACAATTATTTACATAATAGTCCGTATTTTCCGAAAAAACAGCCGTTTTGATGGAAAAAATTTTTACAGCTTTAAACAAAGAAGACGGCAAAATCAATCGAGCTCTATATCTTCTCTACGGAAAAGGTCATCGTCCAAATACTCGTAGATAGTCATATTAAATCCTCTGGCAAGGCGGTATATCGTGGTAAACGTGACAGTCTTGTTTTTGCTTTGAAGAATCCTATCCATTGTACCGTGAAGAATACCCGAATCCTGCTCAAGACGATACTGAGTTATATTCCTTTGTCTCATAAGATTTAGCGTTCTCATAGCAACTGCATCGTTTATAGTCATTACAATACCTCTGCATTTTTAATTTCATAAATATTGTAGTACTCAACAGTGAATTACAGAATACAGAGGTAGGCGGTAAGGCATATAATTATATCGGGAAACGTATTGCTCAAATAATGATATTTACCTGCCGGAATAAAGATAGCATCCCCGGATTCTAATTTACGGGATTCCACCTCTACAGTATATACGACGCTACCATTAATAAAATACAGTATCTCATCAAATGGGTGTATATGCTTTTCAAAAATTTCGCTCAAATGGCCCGCTTCATCGAGCTTGTGTTGAAAATCAACGTCATTATAAATAAAGTTTAACATGTGGTTATTATAGCAAAAGAAAGTAAAAAATGCAACCTCAAAATTGCATAGTAGAAGAAACGCAATGAAATTATGTAAAAATTGCAATTGATTTTTTTAAACACTTGTGATATAATGGTAATAAACCACAAAAATATTTTCAGTAACACTAAGAAAATGTACAAATTGATAAAATCGCAAAAGGG